>NZ_JBJGZW010000014.1:0-131108 GCF_054050695.1 Blastococcus sp. SYSU D00820 | reverse complement strand
CCCCCCGCCCCCGCGCCCCCCCCCCCCCCCCCCCCCCCCCCCCCCCCCCCCCCCCGCCCCCCCCCCCCCGCCCCCCCCCCCCCCCCCCCCGGCGGTCGGGGCCCGGTCACCCGGTGCTCACCGGGCGGTCGCCGGAGCGTCACACCCCCGTGGCAGCGTCGCGGGCGTCCGGTCCCCGACCCTCGGAGCGTCATGTCCTCCCGCACCGTCCGCCGCAGCGCCGTCGTCCTCGGCACCGCGGCGACCCTGGCCACCGGCACCCTCGCCGGCGCCGCGTCCGCCGCCCCGCCTCCGGGCCCCCGCCCGGACTTCACCCTGACGATCCTGCACGCCAACGACCTCGAGTCGGCCCTGCTGCCGATCACCGGCACCGACGGCGGCACCTACGGCGGCGCCGACCGGTTCGTCGAGCTCGTGCAGCGCGAGCAGGCGGCGGCGGTCACCGGCGCGCCCGGCGCCGGGCAGGCCGGCAAGCGCGGCGTGCTGACCATCTCCGCGGGCGACAACTTCCTGCCCGGCGCCCAGCTGGCGGCCGGCCAGCAGGAAGGCGCGCCGAACTACGACGCCCTCGCCCTCGACGCGGCCGGCTTCGACGTGTCGGCGCTCGGCAACCACGACTTCGACCTCACGCCGGACTTCCTCGCCGACTGGCTCGGCGACCTCGACGACACCACCGTCGTGTCGCACAACCTCGGCTTCGAGGCCGAGCCCGCCCTGCTGGCCCGGGTCCAGGACGGCACGATCGTCACCTCCCACGTCGAGCGCATCCGCGGCGAGCAGATCGGGATCATCGGGCTGACCACGCCGGAGCTCCCCCAGCTGACCAGCTCCCGCGGCGTGACCGTCGACCCCGACCTCGCCGGCATCGCCAACGCCGCCGCCGCGGAGTACGCCCGGGCCGGCGTGGACAAGGTCGTGCTGGTCTCCCACCTGCAGGACGTCGACAACGAGCTCGCCCTCGCCCGGCAGCTCTCGGGGGTCGACGTCATCGTCGCCGGCGGCGGCCACGAGCTGCTGGCCGACGCCGAGGACCCGGTCGTGCCCAACGGCACCCCCCGCTACGGCGACTACCCGCAGCTGCCCACCGACGCCGACGGCCAGGTCGTGCCGGTCGTGACCACCGCGGCGCTCTACGGCTACGTCGGCCGGCTGGTCGTCACCTTCGGCGCGGCCGGGGAGCTCATCGGCTTCGACGAGGCCGCCTCCCGGGCCATCCCGGTCGCGGCCCAGGGGCCCGACGCCGTCGCCCCCGACCCGGCCGTGCACGAGCAGGTCGTCGTCCCGGTCCAGGCCTACACCGCCGAGCTGGCGCAGACCCCGGTGGCCACGTCCGACGTCCCGCTGAACGGGCTGCGCACCGACGTCCGCAGCCGCGAGACCAACCTCGGCGACCTGGTCACCGACGCGCTCCTGGCCGAGGGCCGCGAGGTGGCCGCCGCCGCGGAGCTGCCGGCGCCGGTCGTCGCGCTGCAGAACGGCGGCGGCATCCGCAACGACTCGGTGCTCCAGCCGGGCACGATCAGCGCCCTGGACACCTACCGGGTGCTGCCCTTCACGAACTTCGTCGCCGTGGCGCCGGAGATGCCGGTGGCCACCTTCGTGGCCGGGGTCGAGCGCGGGCTCTCGGCCCTGCCCGGCGGCGCGGGGCACTTCGCGCAGGCGGCGGGCTACCGGGTCACCTACGACCTCGCCCGGCCGACCGGCTCGCGGGTGGTCGACCTCGTCCTGGACGACGGCACCGTGCTGGTCGACGACGGCGTCCTCGTCGCGCAGGTGGCGACGCTGTCGGTGGCGACCATCGACTACCTGATGCGCGGTGGTGACGGGTACCCCTTCGCGGGCGTGCCGTTCACCATCTCGACCTCGACGCAGCAGGAGGCCTTCATCTCCTACCTGACCGGGGACCTCGGCGGCGTCGTGCGCGGCGCCGACTACCCCCAGGGCGGGGAGGGCCGGATCGCACCGGCCGCCTGACCGGCGTCCCGGCACGGGCGTCCTCCGCGGTCCGCGGAGGGCGCCCGTCGCCGTTCCGGGGACGGTGCGCCGTCGAACGCCTGTTCGATCGGCGTGCGACACTCCTCGGGTGGCAGGCGGCATGCACCGGGGGCGGTCGGGGCGCTCGCTCGGTGAGCGGGCGGCGGAGTCCGGCGTCGTGCGGTCGGCCGGCCCGGCGGAGGCCGTCGCGCAGGCCGGGCAGCAGGCCGGCGCCGCCGCGCCGTTCCCGCCGCCCGACGTCCGCGACCTGCCACCGCCCCCACCCGTGGTGCGCCGCGCCGACGGCCGGGGCCGGCACTGCTGGGTGCACGACCCGCCGGGCTGGCCGGGGGTGTGGCCGGGGCTGCTGGTCGAGTGGCGGCAGGCCGACGACGGCTGGCACGGCCGGGTGGCGTTCACCGTCGCCGGGCCGGGCGGATCGGTCCTCGTGGAGGCGTGGCTCCCGGCCGCGGCCCTGGAGCAGCGCTGAGCTCCGTCCCGAGCCGGTGGTTACCGGCGGCGGCGGGCGGCTATGGCCTGGGGTGATCACCCGACGGAGAGGACGACCATGACCACCCCCGACCGCCCCAGCCTCGACGACGTCATGGACACCGAGGAGTCGGCGCCCCGCGACCGCTCCCAGCACGCCGGCGGCTACGACCGGCCCAACGACGACGCCCTCCAGCACCGCACCGAGCAGGAGCGGCAGGCCGTCGGCTCCGACGACGCCGACCCGGCCGGCGCCGAGGAGCACGCGGCCACCGATTAAGGACCCCGCTGCTCCGCGTCAGCGGGGCCACCGGGGGCGAGCGCCGCGGTGCGACCCAGCACGAGGGTGAGCACCAGCGCCGCGGCGCTCGTCCCGCCGGCCAGGGCGACCACCGCCGGCCAGCCGCCGCCGGTCCAGGCCCGGCCGGCCACCGTTCCGCCCACCGACGAGCCGACGTAGTACCAGAACGAGTACAGCGACGCGGCCTGCCCGACGGCCCGCCCGCCGCGGGCGGCCCGGGTGGCCACCCAGCTGCTGGCCACCCCGTGCGCGGCGAAGAAACCGACGGTGAGCACGCACAGCCCGAGCACGAAGGCCCACAGCGGCGCGGCGAGGGTGAGCAGCACCCCGGCGGCCATCACCGCCGACGCCAGCGGCACCACGACCCGCACGCTCCACCGGGTGGCCAGCGCTCCGGCGGCCGGGGAGCTCGCCGACCCGAGCAGGTAGGCGAGGAACACCAGGCCGGCGACCGACGGCGCCAGCGAGTACGGCGCGGCCTCCAGCCGGAACGTGCCGGCGTTGTAGACGGCCACGAACCCGCCCATGAGCAGCGCGGCCACCCCGTACAGGCCGACCAGCACCGGATCGGTGACCGCGCCGGCCAGCCGGCGCGCCAGCGACCCGCCCCGCGGCACCGGCACGAACCGGCGCGACGCGGGCAGCAGCGCCCACACCGCCGCGGTGCACGCGGCCGCCACCACCGCGATGCCGGCCGTCGTCGCCCGCCAGCCGCCCAGGTCGGCCAGGAAGCCGCCGAGCACCCGGCCGGTCAGCCCGCCGATCGCCGTGCCACCGACGTAGAGCCCGATGGCCCGGCCCGCGACCGATCCGTGCAGCTCCTCCCGGAGGTAGGCGACCGCGACCGCGGGCAGGCCGGCCAGGGCGAAGCCCTGCAGGGTGCGCACGGTCAGCAGCAGCCCCCAGCCCGGCACGACGGCCAGCAGCGCGGCCAGCGCCGCGGAGACGACCAGCGACCAGCGGAGGATGCGGGTGCGGCCGATCCGGTCGGACACCGGCCCGAGGACCAGCAGGCCCAGGGCCAGGCCGGCGGTGGACACCGACACCGCCAGCGTCGCCGCGGCCGGCGAGACGCCGAAGGCGCGGGTCAGCTCGGGCAGCAGCACCTGCGGCTCGTAGAGCATCGCGAAGACGGCGAGCCCGGCGAGGAAGACCGCCAGCGATGCCCGGCGCAGCCCCCGCTCCCCCGCCCGGTGCCCCTCGGGCAGCGGATCGGCGGCGGGCACGCGGCCCATCGTGCTCTCCGCCGTCGCCCGGCTGCTTGGCTGGGCCGGTGATCCGCCTCTCCCCCGCGGACGTCGGCGCGTGGCTGCTCAAGACCACCCGTCCGCCGGCCGCCATCGACCCCGACTGGACGGCCGCCGGTGATGCCCGCGACCTGGTCCGCTGCGTGCGCCGCTCCTACCGGCTGACGCTGGTGCGCCCCGGCCAGCCCTGCCTGCTGTGGCTCAGCGGCCGCACCGACCCCGGCGTGCACGCCCTCGGCGTGGTGACCGGCGAGGTGGTCGAGGACGGCGAGGACGGGCCGCGGCTGCCGGTCCGGTTCACCCTGCTGGCCGACCCGGTGCCCCGCGCCGACCTGCTCGCCGACCCCTCCGTCCGCGACGCCGAGGTGCTGCGGATGCCGGCCGGCAGCAACCCCTCGTGGCTGTCGCCCCTCCAGTACGCCGCCGTCCTGGCGCACGCGGGCGTCGCACCGGCCTCCCAGCCCGGCCTGGGACCATGGCGGCCGTGAGTGGATCCCGTCTGCGCTGGGGCGCCGTCGCCTGGCTGCTGACCCTGCAGTTCTTCGTCGTCGAGACCGTGACCGAGCTGCGCTTCCAGTCGGTCAACGACGTGCCCTACTCCCGCGCCGACGTCGTCATCAGCCTGCTGGGCACCGGGATCTCCCCGCTGCGGCTGCTGATGAACGGCTCGTTCGTCGTCCAGGGGCTGCTCATCGCCGCCGGCGCGGTGCTGCTGCGGCCGCTGCTGCGCGGCACCGGCGGCCGGCTGGCGACCGCGCTCCTGGTCGCCTCCGGCGTCGGCGTCGTCCTCGTCGGGCTGTTCCCGATGGACGGCGTCCTCGTCGTGCACCGCATCGGCGCCGCGCTGCACCTCGTGGCCGGCGCGCTCGGGCTGATCTGCCTGGCCTACGGCGTCCGGCCGCGGTCGGAGGCGCTCGGCACCGTGCTGGCGCTGCTGGGGCTGCTCAGCACCGGCATGACGGTCTTCTTCATCACCGGCGTCGTCCTCCTCGGCGAGGGCGGCACCGAGCGCGCCGCGGCCTACCTGCTGCCGATCGCCCTCGCGCTGGCCGGCGCCGCGCTGTGGCGCATGGGTCCCGACGGCGCCGGAGGCGACGCCGCCGACCGGCGGGCGGAGGAGCGCGCCGAGCGGGCCCGCCGCGCGCAGGAGCGCGACCAGGCGCTCGAGGCCGCCGCCGCCCGTGCGGCCGCGGCCCGGCAGGCGCCGGCCCGGCCCGAGCCGGCCGCCGACGCGGCCCGGGGCACCGACGACGGCGACGACGACTTCGACCCCGACGACCCCTGGGCCACGCCCCGCCCGCGCCGCGAGGACTGACCGCCGCCGGTCGTCGACCCCCGGGCCCACGTCGGACGCCGGTGCGCCAGGATCGGGTCATGAGCGCTCCGGGAACGCCGCGGGTACTGGTCGGGTACGACGGGTCGCCGAGCGCGGTCAACGCCATCGAGGCGGCGGCCGCGCTGCTGCCCGGGGCCGATGCCGCGATCGTCCACCTCTGGGAGCCCCCGTTCACCTCGCCGGGGCTGCGCGCGCGGCTGGCCGGGCGCGCGGAGAGCCTGGAGGCGCTGGGCGAGCTGCTCGAGCACGAGGGCTCCGCCGAGGCCGAGCGGCTGGCCCGCAACGGCGTCGCGCTGGCCACCGCGGCCGGCTGGACCGCCGAGCCGCTGGTGCACCGCGCCTACGGCGGGCCGGGCTACCAGTTCGCCCGGCTGGCCGAGCAGCGCGGGGCCGACGCCGTCGTCCTGGGCTCGCGGGGGCTGTCCGGGCTGCGCGCCCGGATGGGCAGCGTCTCCGAGCTCGTCGTGCACGTGACGCCCGTGCCGGCCCTCGTGGTGCCGCACCCGCTGACCACCGCGGAGTGGGCGGCGGCCGCCGGCGGCCCGGTGGTCGTCGGCACCGACGGGTCGCCGGGCGCGGCGCACGCCGCCGAGGCCGCGGCGCGGCTGTTCCCCGGCCGCGAGCGCCTCCTGGTGGCCGTCGAGGAGCCCGGCGAGGGCCCTGGCCCGGCCGCTCCCGACGGCGCGGAGCTGATCACCGTGCCCCGGCACGGCCGGCCCGGCAGCGAGCGGGCCACCGCGGCCGCGCTCGCCGACCTCGCCGCCGAGCGGGACGCCGGGGTCGTCGTCGTCGGCAGCCGGGGGCTCTCGGCCGCCCGCGAGCTGCTGCTCGGCAGCGTCGCCCACGAGGTGCTGCAGTGCGCCCACCGGCCGGTGCTGGTGGTGCCGCCGGCCCGCTCCTGATCGCGCCGGGGCGGCTCAGGCCGCCCCGGCCTCGGCGGGCACCGGCGCCACCGCCCGCCGCGGCCGCGACCGGCGGCGGGACAGCGCCACCCCCGCCAGGCACACCGCGCCACCGGCGACCGCGAGGGCGGGCGGCACCTCGTCGAGCAGCAGCCATCCCATGAGCACCACCAGCGGCGGCACCAGGTAGGTCGTCACGCCCAGCCGGCCGGCGTCCATCCGCGACAGCGCGTAGGCCCAGGTGCTGAACGCCAGCGCCGTCGGCACCACCCCGAGGTAGACCGTGCCGAGCAGGGAGCCGACCGGCGCCTCCCCCACCTCGCGCACCAGCACGCCGGCCCACGGCAGGCAGCACACCGCGCCGATGGCACAGGCGGTGAACGTCACCTGCAGGGCGGGCAGACGGCGCAGCACCGGCTTCTGCGCCACGACGCCGAACGCGTAGGTGACCGCGGCGACCACGCACAGCACGACGCCGGCGAGGTCGGCCCCGCCGTCGCGGGTGGCCAGCCCGATGAGCAGGACGCCGGCGAAGGCGACGCCCAGCCCGGCCACCAGCCAGCGCGGGAAGCCCTCACCGAGCACCACCCCGGCGAGGACGGCGATCAGTAGCGGGCCGATGTTGACCAGCATCGCCGTGGTGCCCGCGTCCAGGTGCTGCTCGGCGGCGTTGAGCGCGACGTTGTAGACGCCGAACCAGCCCACGCCGCAGACGGCGAGCAGGCCCCACTCCCGCCGTGTCGGGGCCACCCACCCGCGGCCGGCGGCCAGCAGCCCGAGCACCGCCGTCCCGACCAGCAACCGGCCCAGCGCCAGCGCGCCGGGCGACAGGTCGGCGCCGACCGCGCGGATGCCGACGAACGCCGAGGCCCAGGCCAGGACGGTCACGGTGACGGCGGCCAGCACCGGCAGGGCGGCGCGGGAGGCGGTGGGAGGGGTCGGCACGGCTACCGACAGTAGGTCGCCGCTCCGCCGGCGCACCGGCGGGAACCGGACATGGCACCGGCGTTGCGCAGGTCGGCAGGAGTGCTGCGGTCCCGCCGCTGCTGACGGCTCAGCCGGCCAGGTGCTCGGCGTAGGTGCGCCGCCCGCGCTCGCCGCCGCGCGGCAGCACGCCACCGTCGCGGACGGCGGCGCTCATCCGGCCCGGAACCGGGGTGGACACGACACGGGCACCGGGCTCGCGGGCCGCGGCCCACGCGCGCGCGAGGTCGGCGACGCTCAGCTCCTCCGGCCCGCCGAACTCCACGACGTCCCCCGTGGGCGCGCCGGCGGCGACCCGGGCGACGAACGCCGCGGCGTCGGCGGTGTCCACCGGCTGGGTGCGCCAGCTCATCGGCACCGGCAGCACGGGCCCCCGGCGCGCCGCCGCCAGCATCTCGTCCACCCACCCGTGGAACTGGGTGAGCCGGACGATGGTCAGGGGCAGCCCGGAGGCCCGCAGCACCTGCTCGGCGGAGTACTTGGCCCGGTAGTAGCCGTAGGGCACCCGGTCGACGCCGACGATCGACACGTACACGAGGTGGCGCAGCCGGTCGCGGTCGACCGCCTGGACCAGCCGGCGGGTGCCGGCGACGTCGACCTCCCAGGCGTTGCCCGGGTCGCTGGCCGCGTGCACCACCACCTCGGCGCCGGACAGCGCGGTGCGCAGGTCGAAGCCGGTGGCGAGGTCTCCGCGCACGCCGCCCGGGCCGGTGCCGCGGCGCGACATGTGCCGCAGCCGGGTGGCGCCCGGCTGCAGGGCGGCGAGCAGCGGCGGTCCGAGACGGCGGGTTGCTCCGGTGACGAGGACGTCCACGCCCCCAGTCTGGCCGGACCGGTCCGTCCGGTACACCGGCGCGCCACGACGGCGTCATCTCACAGGAGAGATACCGTCGGTCCCCGTGACGGTGACCGATCTCCCCATCGACCACGCCATGCGCCGGATCGGCACCCTGGTCAGGGACGCCCGGCAGCACCGCGGCCTCACCCAGACCCAGCTGGCCGAGCGGCTGGGCACCAGCCAGAGCGCCGTCGCCCGGATCGAGCAGGGCGGCCAGAACCTCACCCTCGAGCTCCTGGGCCGGCTCTCGGCGGCCCTGGACAGCGAGCTGATCAGCGTCGGGCCCTCCGGGCCGACGCACCTGCGGGTCACCGGCGGCAGCCCGCTGCGAGGCAGCGTGACGGTGAAGTCCTCCAAGAACGCCGCGGTCGCGCTGCTGTGCGCCGCGCTGCTCAACCGGGGGCGGACGACCCTGCGCAACGTCGCCCGGATCGTGGAGGTCGAACGGATCCTCGACGTGCTGCGGTCGATCGGCGTCTCCGCGGTCTGGACCGCCGACGGCCACGACCTGACCCTCGTCGTCCCCGACGAGCTGGACCTCGCCGGCATCGACGCCGACGCCGCCCGCCGCACCCGCAGCATCATCATGTTCCTCGGGCCGCTGCTGCACCGCGCCGGGAGCTTCCGGCTCCCCTACGCCGGCGGCTGCGACCTCGGCACCCGCACCGTCCAGCCGCACATGATCGCGCTGCGCCCGTTCGGCCTCGAGGTCGAGGCGCACGCCGGCGAGTACCACGCGACGGTGCGGACGCCGGCCACCGGCGACCGCACCATCGTGCTCACCGAGCGCGGCGACACCGTGACCGAGAACGCGCTGCTGGCCGCGGCCCGCGTCGACGGCACCACCACGATCCGCAACGCCAGCTCCAACTACATGGTCCAGGACCTCTGCCTGTACCTGCAGCTGCTCGGCGTGGACATCGAGGGGCTGGGCTCCACCACGCTGGTCGTGCGCGGCCGGCCGGCTCTCGACGCCGACGTCGACTACACGATCAGCGAGGACCCGGTCGAGGCGATGAGCCTGCTGACCGCCGGCATCGTGACCGGCTCGGAGCTGACCGTGTGCCGGGCGCCGGTGGAGTTCCTGGAGATCGAGCTCGCGGTGCTCGCCGAGATGGGGCTGCGCTACTCGCTGTCGCCGGAGTACCGCGCCGACAACGGGCACACCCGGCTGGCCGACATCACCATCTCGCCGTCGGAGCTGCGGGCGCCGCTGGACAAGATCCACCCGATGCCGTTCCCGGGCCTCAACATCGACAACCTGCCGTTCTTCGCCGTGATCGCGGCCGCGGCCGAGGGGTCGACGATGATCCACGACTGGGTCTACGACAACCGGGCCATCCACCTGTCCGATCTCACGCGGCTGGGCGCCGACGTCCGGCTGATGGACCCCCACCGGGTGCTGGTCACCGGCCCGACCCGCTGGCGCGCCGCCGAGGTGGTCTGCCCGCCGGCGCTGCGGCCGGCGGTGTGCATCCTGCTGGCCATGCTGGCCGCGCGCGGCACCTCGGTGCTGCGCAACGTCGACATCATCGCCCGCGGCTACGAGCACCTGTACGAGCGGCTGGTGGAGATGGGCGCCTCGATCGAGGTCTTCCACGACTGAGGCCCCTCCCCGGGCAGGGGCCTCGGCTCAGGCGGCGGACGGCAGCGTGACCCCGAAGCCGAAGAGGGCGAGGCGCAGCAGCACCGGGCCGCGGCGCCGGAGGTCGCGCACCCGCGCGGCGCTGGCCGCCTCCAGGTCGGCCACCCGGCGCGCGTAGGCCTCCGGCCCGGCGAGCCGGGCCGCGTGCAGCTCGCCGGCGTTGGCCCACACCCGGCGCCGCGACTCCCGCAGGAAGGCCCGGGCGGCGGCCTGGTTCGCGCCGGCCATCAGCCGGTCCAGCGGCGTGCGCGAGCTGCCCGCCGCCTGCAGGGCGAGGTCCTCCTCGGCCACCCGCGACGCCAGCACCCGGTCGATGCGCTCGTGGTCGCGGCGGCGCAGCTCCCGCAGCGCGGGGTCGGCGAACTCGTCCGGGCCGATCACCCGCACCAGCGACTGCGGCAGGTCGAGGTTGATGTGCGCGTTCATGCCGAGCAGCACGTGCCCCTCGGGCCGGGTGTCCGGGCGCGTCTCGAAGGCCAGCCGCCACGGGCGGGGCGTGCTCGCCGGATCGCGCCGGAACGCCTCCAGGGCGTCGAGGTAGAGCCCGGCGAAGTCGACGTCCCAGCCGGTGACCCAGTCCGGGTCCTCGAACAGCCCGCCGTCCAGGGCGGCCCCGACGGCGACCGTCGTCCTCAGGTAGGTGCCGAGGAAGAACCGCGCCGGGTCACCGGCTGCCTCGAGCTCGCCGAGCAGCGCGGACATCCGCGCCACGAGGGCGTCGACCGGTGGGGGCACGGGAGCGGACCGACGGGCCTCAGATCAGGACGTCGAGGCCATCGTCGGGCAGGCCCGACCCGGCGTCGACCGGCGGGCGGTGCGGCTGGTCCAGGCCCCGCATCCGCGCGGCGTGCAGCGCCAGCAGGAGGTTCAGCCGCAGCGTCGGGTCGGTGGTGAACGGGCCGAGCAGCCGCTCGAGCTTGCCGATCCGGTAGCGCATCGTGTTGTAGTGGAAGTGCAGCCGGCGGGCGGACTCCGCGACGTTGAGGTTGGTCTCCAGCAGCACCCGCAGCGTCTCCCGCAGGTCGGCCGAGTCGGGGTCACCGGCGTCGGCCAGCGTGCCGAGCACCTCGTCGACGTAGGAGCGCAGCTCGGTGCTGTCCGGGATCAGCGACAGCAGCCGGAAGACGCCGAGCTGGTCGAAGTGCGTGACCGCCGAGGTGCCGTGGATCTCCTGGCCGACCGCCAGGGCCCGCTGGGCCTGCTGGTGCGCGTCGCCGAGCGCGGACAGCGAGCCGGCGGGGCGGCCGATGCCGGTGCCGAGCACCCGGCCGACCCGGCGCACCCGGGCGTTGACCCGGGAGGTCACCGCGGACACCAGTGCGCTGATCTCCTCGGGCGTGCGGCCGTCCAGCGGCAGCACGGTGACGATCTCGGTGGACAGGCCCGCGACCGCGGCGCCGGAGACCTCGCCCTCGAGCGCCGACCGCCAGCCGTCGGCCAGCCGGTCGAGCACGTCGAGCGCCCGCGTGGGGTCGGCGGCCGGGTCGGCGGAGGTCTCGGTGGCGGTCACGAGCACCACCACCGGGCCGTCCAGCCGCCAGCCGAACGACCGGGTCTGGGCCAGCGCCCGCTCGGTGTGCCGCAGCGAGCCCGCGACCAGCCGGCGGACCAGGTCGCCCTGGAAGCGCAGCTCGACCGAGTGCACCGCCTGCTGGCGGATCACCGACAGCGCCGAGACGACGGCGGCGCGCTCCAGCACGCCACCGGCGCCCCACAGCAGCGGGCCGGTGCGGTGGACGGCGACCAGCCAGCCGTGCCGCTGCTCGCCGGCCATGATCGGCGCGACCGCGTACTCCCCCACCCCACCGGGCAGCTCGTGGTGGCCGGGCACCAGCAGGATGCCGTCGGCCGGGGAGAGGTCGGCGTCGGCGAGGACGTCGGCCGGCGTGACCTCGGCCTGGGCGGCCCGCTGGCCGGAGACGCGGCGGGCCGGTGCCATCTCGGCGAGCAGGTCGTCGGCGGCGGCGTCGAGCAGCCACAGCCAGTCGCTGATCTCGGCGACGTCGTCCTCGGGGCCGGCGCTGGTGACGATCTCCCGGTCGGGGCCCAGGCCGAGCACCGCGGCGCCCTCCAGGTAGTCGGCCAGCTGGGCGGTGACCTCGGCCAGCCCGCCGCCGCTGAGCGCCACGTCGATGAACTGGTCGTGCATCCGCAGCGACAGCGCGAGCGCGTCGCTCTGCTTGGCCACGACGGCGCCGAGGACCTCGGAGACGACCTCGTCCATCCGGGCGGTGGCCGGCAGCGCCAGCACGGGGAACGCGCGCCGGTCGGCCTCGGCGAGCACCTCCGCGGGCACCGGCAGCGGGCCCTCGGTGCGCCGGAAGGCCAGGCCGGCGGTGCCCATCGACTCCAGCCGCTCGACCAGCGCGCGGCAGTTGGCGGCGTCGGCCGGAGGGAGCCGCGCGCCGAGGACGACGAGGACGTCGGGGCCGGCCGCGGCCAGCGGGTCGGCGGGGTCGTCGACCACCATGTGCCGCACGACGCGGTGGCGACCCTCGGCCCCGGCGACCAGCTCGGCACCGGCGAGACCCGGCAGCTCGAGCGCCTCCTCGAGGCTGAGCCCCATGCGCTCCTGCCAGCTGGCTCCCTGGCGGGACAGTTCGGTCACCGGTGTCTCTGCCTCTCCGCGCGCGCGAGGAGCGCGCTGCTGCGGGACACTCGTGCGAGGTCCCGGCATCCCGCTCCACGATAGAGAACCGGAACGTCACGGAACGTGCCGTTCTGCGGTGAGCCCTCACTCTTCGTGAGCACTCAGCCTCCTCCAGTTGCGGGATCGTCCACCATTCGTGCCCATCCTGTCAGGAGTCCCCGGACGGCGTGCTCCATTCTTGGCGACATCCGCCATATAAGGGCCCGCGACGCGCCGAATAAGTTCGAGTTCCGGATCCGTCCCGCTGGCTGGATGGTAGGCGTTCACCGGAATCGCGGTGCTCGTCCCCTCCCGGCCGGCGGAACGCCCGGGCGGGGACACCGATCCGAGGGCGCTCCCGCTGCTCCCACGGGGAAGGGCCAGCCATGCGGACCATCGACGAGACCACTCCGGGCGGCGCCCGGAACACCGACACCCTGCCGGGCCGCGCTGCGCGCGCGGGCCTGCCGACGATCCCCCTGCCGCGCGAGTCCGCGCAGGCAACCGCCCGCACCGCTCCCCCGGCACGCGCCGCGACCGCCGTCCCGGCGTCGGCCAGCACGGGGGTCGCCGACCTGCTGCGCGGGCCGGTGCGCCAGGCGCGGGTGCTCATGAGCCTGCCGGCCGCCGTCTACCTGCAGGTGCCCACCGACCGGGGCACCGAGGTGGTCGGCGTCCTCACCAGCGACGCCGCCCGCCTGCCGCTGGGCTGCGTGCTGTTCCGGCCGAGCAACGGCCGGGCGCTCGTGGCGCTGCCCAGCGGCGCTCCCGCCGAGGTCGGCGGGGGCCGCATCGTCGTGGGCGACCTGGCGGTCAGCGCGGCCGCCTGGTGGGACCCGCGCCCCAAGCTGCCGAGCCTGCGCCCGGCGCTGCTGCCCGAGGGCGTGCGCCAGCTGCGCACCGCCCTCTACGGCGACGGCCCGCACAGCGCGTTCAACCTGCCCGGCCTGCCGGCCGGCCCCGGAGGTCCGCTGGCCGCGCTGCGCGGTGCGGTCCGCCGGGCCGACCTGGACGCCGCGCTGCGCACCGCGGCGCGGCTGATCGGGCTCGGCCCCGGGCTCACCCCGGCCGGCGACGACGTCATGGCCGGCACGATGGCCGGGCTGGTGCTGCTCGGGCACCCGGCCGCCGACCGGTTCGCCGCCGGCGTGTACTCGCTGGCCGCCGGCCGCACGACCGAGCTCTCCCGGGCGCTGCTGCGGCACGCCATGGCCGGGCGGGTCAGCGGCGAGTACGCCGCCGTGCTGCACGGGCTGGTGGGCGAGCGGCCGCTGGGCCCGGCGATCGCCGGGCTGATGGCCACCGGGTCGACCAGCGGCCGGGCGATGGCCCTGGGCCTGTGCACCGCGATCGACCTGGTCGACCGCACGCTGCGCGGCCGCTGACCGACGCGACGACGGCCCTCTCCCCGCGGGGAGGGGGCCGTCGTCGTGTCCGCCGATGAGATCCCCGCCCGGCGGCGGTCTCCCTCCCGACGACCCCCATCCCGCAGGAGACCCCCGATGTCCTTCCAGGCCTATCTCGACGCCGTCGAGGAGCGCACCGGCCTCACCCCGCGCCAGGTGCTCGACCAGGCGCGGGCGCGCGGCTTCGACGCCCCCGGCACGAAGGCCGGCGAGGTGGTCGCCTGGCTGGCCGCCGAGCACGGCCTCGGCCGAGGGCACGCCATGGCGCTGGTGCACGTGCTGAAGAACGGCCCGGTCATCACGAGCAAGCACGTCGGCGGCACCGGGACCCACCGGGACGAGTCGGACACCCTGTGGCTCGACGGCCGGGCGACCCGGCCGGCGCCACCGGCCTGATCCTCAGTCGGGCAGCTCGTCGCCGACCCCGACCGGGCCGGGCAGCAGTGGGCCCAGGCGGTTCCACTGGTCGATGCGGCAGCCGTCGGTGCGGGAGAGCCGCAGGTCGACCGGGCGCCCCTGCCAGGTGCCGGTGACGCGGGCGGTCTGCGGGCCGCCGTAGACCTCGGTGCAGGCGACGTCGCCCGGGATCGGCGCGAAGGGGTCCTCGAGGCCGGCCAGCCGGGCGCAGGCGGCCGCCGCAGCCGGGTGGTCCCCGCCCGGCTCGGGGCCGCAGGTGAGGGTGTAGCGCTCGACGGGGCTGCCGTCGCCACGATCGATCTCGACGGCCAGCTCGTCACGGGCCGCCGACGACGTGCCGGGCGACGCCGGGCCGGTCGGGCTGCCGCCCTGCCCCGCGCACGCGGTCAGGACCAGCGCCAGCCCGACGAGGAGCAGCGCGGCCCCCGTGCAGGGCCCCGCCGCGAGCCCGCGAGGGGCGGGGGGCAGCGCGGCCCCCGTGCAGGGCCCCGCCGCGAGCCTGCGAGGGGCGGGGGGCACGGCGGCCCCCGTGCAGGGCCCCGCCGCGAGCCTGCGAGGGGCGGGGGGCACGGCGGCCCCCGTGCAGGGCCCCGCCGCGAGCCTGCGAGGGGCGGGGGGCACGGGGGTCCTTCTAGATCCGGCAGGCGTGGATGCTCGTCACCAGGATCGCGCGGGCGCCGAGCTCCCAGAGGTCGTCCATCACCCGGTTGGTGTCGCGCTGCGCGACCATCGCCCGCACCGCCGACCAGCCCTCGGTGCGCAGCGGGCTGACCGTCGGCCCCTCCAGCCCGGGGGTGATCGCGGTGGCCTGGGCCAGCAGCTCGTTGGGGCAGTCGTAGTCGAGCATCACGTACTGCCGCGCCACCAGGACCCCGCGCAGCCGGCGGCGGAGCTGGGCCACCGCGGGGATCTCCTCGGCGCCCTCGCGCCGGACCAGGATCGCCTCGCTGGTGAGCACCGGCTCGCCGATGATGTGCAGCCCCGCGGCCCGCAGCGTGGTCCCGGTCTCGACGACGTCGCACACGGCGTCGGCGACACCCAGCCGGCAGGCGGTCTCGACCGCGCCGTCGAGCTTGACCACCCCGGCCTTGATGCCGTTGTCGTCGAGGTAGCGCTGCAGCAGCACCGGATAGGCGGTCGCGATCCGCTTGCCGGCCAGCTGCTCGAGCGACTCGATGCCCGACTCGAGGGGGCTGGCGAACCGGAACGAGGAGCGGCCGAAGCCCAGCGACATGACCTCGACCGCCGTGGGCCCCTCGCCGTCGGCGGGGGCGGTCTCCAGCAGCATGTCGCGGCCGGTGATGCCGACGTCGATGGTGCCGGCGGCGACGTACACCGCGATGTCCCGCGGCCGGAGGTAGAAGAACTCGATGTCGCTGTCGGGATCGTAGACGGCGAGGTCCTTGGTGCTGCGCCGCTGCCGGTAGCCGCTCTCGGCGAGCATCTCGGCGGCCGGCTCGCTCAGGACGCCCTTGTTGGGCACGGCGACGCGCAGCACGGGAAACTCCTAGTGACGTGAGGCGACGGCCTCGTCCCAGGGCCCCGCGACGCGCGGAGCGCGTCGTGGGGAGGGACGAGGTCCTCTTTCAGAGGTGAGCGTAGACGTCGGCCAGCGTCAGCCCGCGGGCCAGCATCAGCACCTGCACCCGGTAGAGCAGCTGGCTGATCTCCTCCGCCGTCCGCTCCTCGCCCTCGTGCTCGGCGGCCATCCACGACTCGGCGGCCTCCTCGACCACCTTCTTGCCGGCGGCGTGCACGCCGTCGCGCACCGCGCTGACCGTGCCCGAGGCGGGGTCCCCGGCCTCGACCTTGGCCGACAGCTCGGCGAACAGCTCGTCGAAGGTCTTCACGCCTGGCCTCCCGACACGGGCGTCGCGGTGAAGCCGGTCGGCCGCTGCGGTGCCCGCAGCGAGCGCAGCGTCAGCGCGGTCGCCAGCGCGGCGACGACGGCCTCCCAGCCCTTGTCCTCGGCGGAGCCGGGCAGGCCGGCCCGGTCACGGGCCTGCTGCTCGGTGTCGCAGGTCAGCACGCCGTTGCCGACCGGCGTCGCGGCGTCCAGCGCCACCCGGGTCAGGCCCGCGGTGACCGCGTCGCAGACGTACTCGAAGTGCGGCGTGCCGCCCCGGACGACCACGCCGAGCGCGACGACGGCGTCGTGCCGCTCGGTCAGCGCCTGGGCGACGACGGGCAGCTCGACCGCGCCCGGCACCCGGACGACGGTCGGCTCGGCGATGCCGCTGGCCCGGGCGGCCGCGACCGCACGGGCCAGCAGCGAGTCGGTGATCTCCGCGTGCCAGGTGGTCGCGACGATGCCCAGGGTCAGGCCGGCGGCGTCGACCGGCCGCGCCTCGGGTGCCCCCTGGCCGCTCACGAGGGCTGCTCGTCGACGCCGAGCGGGATGCCCGCGGGGATGTCGTCCGGGCCGGACTCGGTCTCGGGCTCGATGATGTCCAGGAGGTGCCCCATCCGGTCGCGCTTGGTGCGGAGGTAGGCCAGGTTCTCGGCGGTCACGTGGCTGGGCAGCGGCACCCGGCCGCTGATCTTGAGGCCGTAGCCCTCCAGCCCCGCCCGCTTGGCCGGGTTGTTGGTCAGCAGGCGCATCGTGTGCACGCCCAGGTCGACCAGGATCTGCGCGCCGGTGCCGTAGTCGCGGGCGTCGGCGGGCAGGCCCAGGTCGAGGTTGGCGTCGACGGTGTCGACCCCGGTGTCCTGCAGCTGGTAGGCCTGCAGCTTGTGCAGCAGGCCGATCCCCCGGCCCTCGTGGCCGCGGATGTACAGGACGACGCCGCGCCCCTCCTGCGCCACCGCGGTCAGCGCGGCCTGCAGCTGCGGGCCGCAGTCGCAGCGCAGCGAGCCGAAGACGTCGCCGGTGAGGCACTCGGAGTGCACGCGCACCAGGACGTCGTCGCCGTCGCCGATGTCGCCGTAGACGAAGGCGACGTGCTCGCGCTCGTCGTAGGAGCTGCGGTAGCCGACGGCGGTGAAGGTGCCCGGGGGCAGCGGCACGGTGGCCTCGGCGACCCGCTCGACGAGCTTGTCGAAGCGCTTGCGGTAGGCGATGAGGTCGGCGATCGACACCATGACCAGGTCGTGGGCGTCGGCGAAGGCGCGCAGCTCGCCGGACCGCGCCATGCCGGTCGGGTCCTCCTCGCTGACCAGCTCGCACAGCGCGCCCGACGGGCGGAGCCCGGCCAGCACCGCGAGGTCGACGGCGGCCTCGGTGTGCCCCGGCCGGCGCAGCACGCCGCCGTCCTTGGCCCGCAGCGGCACGATGTGCCCGGGCCGGGCGAGGTCGGCGGAGCTGGTCTCGGCACCGGCGAGCAGCCGGATCGTGCGGGCGCGGTCGGCGGCGGAGATGCCGGTGGTGATGCCCTCGCGGGCGTCGACGGTGACCGTGTAGGCGGTGCCGCGGCGGTCCTGGTTGACCCGGAACATCGGCGGGAGGTCCAGCCGGTCGGCGTCGTCCTCGGTGAGCGCCACGCAGATGTAGCCCGAGGTGTAGCGGACCATGAACGCCACGAGCTCGGGCGTGGCCAGCTCGGAGGCGAAGATGAGGTCGCCCTCGTTCTCCCGGTCCTCGTCGTCCACGACGACCACCGGCCGGCCGGCCTTGATCGCGGCCACCGCGCTCTCGATGGTGTCCAGGCGGGTGGTGCTGGTGGTGGTCACCGGCGTGCTCCCAACAGTCGTTCCACGTACTTGGCCACCACGTCCACCTCGAGGTTCACCGGGCGGCCGGGGGCGGCGGCGCCGAGCGTGGTCTCGCGCAGGGTGGTGGGGATGAGGCTGACCTCGAACCAGGGCTCCGGGTCGTCGACGGCGCTGACCGCGCTGACGGTCAGCGAGACGCCGTCGACGGCGATGGAGCCCTTCTCGACCAGGTAGGGGGCCAGCGCCGGCGGCAGGCCGATGCGCACGACCTCCCAGTGCTCGCTGGGCGTGCGGGCCACGACGGAGCCGACGCCGTCGACGTGCCCCTGCACCAGGTGACCGCCCAGGCGGGTCTGCGGGGTGACCGCGCGCTCGAGGTTGACCGGGTCGCCCTCGGCCAGCACGCCGAGGCTGCTGCGGCGCAGGGTCTCGGCCATGACGTCGGTGCTCCACACGCCGTCCTCGGCGCCCGGCGGCTGCACGCCGGTCACGGTCAGGCAGACACCGTTGACCGCGATCGAGTCACCGAGCGCCACGCCGTCGAGCACCGTGCGGGCCCGGATCTGCAGGCGCGCGGCGTCCTGCTGCTCCTCGCGCACGAGCAGGGTGCCCATCTCCTCGACGATCCCGGTGAACACCCTCAGCTCCTCCCGACCTGGTCCGACTGTCCCCCAGTGTGCCGGGCGGGCCGCAGCCGGATCTCCACGTCCCCGCCCCGACGGGTGACGTCGAGGACCGAGAGGGACAGCGCCGCGCCGATCGTGGGGATTCCCAGGTCGCCGACCAGGGGGGCGCCGGCGCCCAGCAGCTTGGGCGCCAGGTGCAGCACCACCTCGTCGACGAGGCCGGCGCGCAGGAAGGCCGCGGCCAGCGTCGGTCCGCCCTCGAGCAGTACCCGCCGCACGTCGCGGTCGAACAGCTCGGCCAGCAGCTCGCGGGCGCCGGGGGCGCTGCTCACGAGGGTCGGCGCGGCGCCGTCGCGCACGCGGGCGGTGGCCGGGAGCCGGCCGCGGCGGTCGGCGACCACGCGCAGCGGCTGGCGCGGCGCGTCGGTGCCGTCGGGCAGCCGCACGGTGAGCTGGGGGTCGTCGGCCAGCGCCGTCCCGATGCCGACGAGGACGGCGTCGCAGGTGGCGCGCAGCCGGTGCACCGCGGCCCGGGCGTCGGGACCGGTGATCCAGCGGCTGGTGCCGTCGGCGGCGGCGACCCGGCCGTCGAGGGTGCCGGCGACCTTCCAGACGACCTGGGGGCGGTGCTCGCGGACGCCGGTCAGCCAGGCCCCGAGCGCGCCGTCCTCGGCCTCCTCCTGCTCGACGCCGAGGACGACGTCGACCCCGGCGGCGCGCAGCCGGTCGGCTCCGCCGCCGGCCGGCTGCGTCGGCTCGGGGACGGCGACCACCACGCGGGCCACGCCGGCGGCGAGCAGGGCGTCGGCGCAGGGGCCGGTGCGGCCGGTGTGCGCGCACGGCTCGAGGGTGACCACGGCGGTGCCCCCGCGGGCCCGCTCGCCCGCGGCGGCCAGCGCGGCGACCTCCGCGTGCGGCCCGCCGGGGGGTGCGGTCGCCCCCTCGCCGGCCGGCGTCCCGTCGGCGGCGAGGACGACCGCGCCGACGGCCGGGTTGGGGCTCGTCCGGCCGAGGGCGGACCAGCCGAGCTCGCGGGCCCGGGCCATGGCCGCGCGCTCGGCGGCGGAGACGGTCACCCGGTCAGCGCCGCGGTGGCCTGGGCGCGCAGGCCGGCGATGGCGCGGGCGGGGTCGTCGGCGCCGTAGACGGCCGAGCCCGCGACGAAGACGTCGGCCCCGGCCTCGGCGGCCTGCTCGATGGTGTCGGCGTTGATGCCGCCGTCGACCTCGACCAGCAGCTGGAGGTGGCCGGTGTCGACCAGCTCGCGGGCCCGGCGCACCTTGGGCAGCACCTCGGCCATGAACGCCTGCCCGCCGAAGCCGGGCTCCACGGTCATGACCAGCAGGGTGTCGAAGTCGCGGAGGACCTCGACGTAGTCCTCCAGCGGGGTGCCGGGCTTGATCGCCAGGCCGGCCAGCGCGCCGGCGGCGCGCAGGTCGCGGGCGACGGCGCGGGGGTCGCCGGTGCAGGCCTCGGCGTGCACCGTGACGTTGCGCGCGCCGAGCTCGGCGTAGCCCGGCGCCCAGCGCTCGGGCGCCTCGATCATGAGGTGGCAGTCCAGTGGCACGGGGCTGACCGCCTGGATCGCCTCGACCACCGGCCGGCCCAGGGTCAGGTTGGGCACGAAGTGGGCGTCCATCACGTCGACGTGCAGCCAGTCGGCGTCCGCCACCCGCTGGGTCTCCTCGGCCAGGCGGGCGAAGTCCGCCGACAGCAGGCTCGGGGCGATCATCGGGGTGCGGGACACGTCCGGGGAGTCTAGGCGGGCCGCCGGACCCGCCCCGCCGGTCGTCCCGGAGGGCCGGACGGGTGTCCGTTGCGGGCGACCGGGTAGGGCCCGACCCATGACCTCAACCCCCGCGCGCTACGACGGCCTCGACCGCATGCCCATCGCCGGCACCTGGCGGCCGGGCCGGTCGGAGAAGACGGCCACCGACACCGATCCCTACACCGGCGAGACCCTCACCGAGATCCGGCTGGCGAACGCCGAGGACCTGGACGAGGCGTACGCCACGGCGCGGGAGGCGCAGCGCGAGTGGGCCGCCCGGCTCCCCGGCGAGCGCGCCGAGGTGATGCGGCGGGCGGCGCAGATCATGGCCGACCGCAAGGAGGAGATCGTCGACTGGCACATCCGGGAGAGCGGCGCCGCGGCGCCGGCTGCGGAGTTCGAGTTCGCGATCACCCAGCGGGACTTCCACGAGGCGGCGTCCTATCCGTACCGGGTGGAGGGGCGGATCCTCCCGGCCGACATCGAGGGCAAGGAGAGCCGGGTCTACCGGCGGCCGGTCGGGGTGGTCGCCGTCATCAGCCCGTGGAACGTGCCCATGCACCTGTCCAACCGATCGGTGGCCCCGGCGCTGGCCGTCGGCAACGCCGTCGTCCTCAAGCCGGCCGGCGACACCCCGGTCACCGGCGGGCTGCTGCTGGCCAAGGTCTACGAGGAGGCCGGGCTGCCGCCGGGGCTGCTCAGCGTGGTCATCGGCTCGGGCAGCGAGATCGGCGACGCGATCGTCTCGCACCCGACCCCGCGCGTGGTGTCCTTCACCGGGTCCACGCCGGTGGGCAAGGGCATCGCCGAGAAGGCCGGGCTGAAGAAGCTCTCCCTGGAGCTCGGCGGCAACGGGCCGCTGGTCGTGCTCGACGACGCCGACGTCGGCTACGCCGTCGACGCCGCGGTGTTCGGCAAGTTCTTCCACCAGGGCCAGGTCTGCATGATCACCAACCGGATCGTGGTGGACGCCGCGGTGCACGACGAGTTCGTCGACCGCTACGTCGAGCGGGTGCGCGCCCTGCAGGCCGGCGATCCGCGCGACCCCTCGACGGTCATCGGCCCGATCATCAACGGCACGCAGCTGGAGGGCATCCAGGAGAAGGTCGCCCAGGCCCGGGAGGACGGCGCGCAGCAGCTGCTCGGCGGCGACCCCACCGGCCCGATCGGCTCGGTGCTGCCCGCCCACGTGCTGCTCGGCGACAACGACGTGGCCACCGCCCGGCAGGAGGTGTTCGGCCCGGTGGTGACCATCGTCCGGGCGCGGGACGAGGACGACGCCCTGGCCATCGCCAACGACACCGAGTACGGCCTGTCCAGCGCGGTGTTCACCGAGGACACCGAGCGCGGCGTCCGGTTCGCCCTCCGCGTCGAGGCGGGCATGACCCACGTGAACGACTCGCCGCTCAACGACGAGAACAACACCGCGTTCGGCGGCGAGAAGGAGTCGGGGCTGGGGCGCTTCGGCGGCGACTGGGCGATCGACGAGTTCACCACCGACCACTGGGTGAGCGTGCAGCACACCAAGCGCCGGTTCCCGTTCTGACATCGCAGGTCGGCGCGGCGTTTCCTACCCTCGGAGGATGACCGCGACCGCCGTCCCCGTGGCCGACCGGGCGGCGGTGCAGCGGACGACGGCGCGGCTGCGGCTGGAGCGGGGCACCGGTGCGGCGGTGGGGCTGACCGGCGCCCTGCTCACCGTGCCCGGCGGGTACGCCTGGTTGCGCTGGACGGTCGCGGCCTGCCTGGCGCTGACGGTCGCGGCGACCGCCGTCGCCGTCGGCACGCCGTGGGGCCGGGCGGTGGGGTTGCGCCGGCAGTACGCCCGGCACGCGCTGGTGACGCACACCGACCCGGGTCCGGGCCGGCGGTCCGACGCCGACGCGCTGGCCCGGCAGGAGCGCAACGCCTGGCTGCCCGTCGTGGTCGCCGCCCTGCTGGCGGCCAACCTGACGCGGCTGCTCGGCGACGCGGCGTGGCCGCTGCCCGCGACCGGGGTGACCGGCGTCGTGCTCCTGGGGCTGTGCATCGCCGGCGCCGCCGTCCTCCGGGTCCGGGAGGTCCGCCAGGCCCGCCGGTGGCTGAGCGACCCGCCCGGCGATTGGCGCTGAGCGGGGACCACCTCCTCCCCGGTCGCTCGTGCTCTGCCCACCACCGGGGGCAGAGCACGAGGACGCGGGAGGAGAGGTGTGTCGCGCCTCCCCGGCCGGGGTCAGCGGGTGCGGCGCAGCAGTGCCATGAACATGGCGTCGGTGCCGTGCCGGTGCGGCCACAGCTGGCCGTACCGGCCCCGCTCGACGCCGGGCACCTCGGGGAACAGCGGCGCGACCGGGAGCACCTCGACGTCGTCGCGCGCCGCGGCGGCGTCGGCCACGGCCACGGTCTCGGCGGTGTGCGGCGAGCAGGTCACGTAGGCCACCACTCCTCCGGGCCGCACCGAGGCCAGCGCGCTGTCCAGCAGTTCGCGCTGCAGCTCGGCCAGCGGCGCGACGTCGTCGGCGGTGCGGCGCCAGCGGACCTCCGGCCGGCGGCGCAGCGCGCCCAGCCCGGTGCACGGCGCGTCGAGCAGCACCCGGTCGAACGCCCCGGGCGCCCAGGCCGGGGCGCGGCCGTCGGCCACGAGCACCTCGACGTCGCGCTCGCCGCGCAGCGCGCCGCGGACCAGCTCGGCCCGGTGCTCGGCCCGGTCGGCCGCGGTCAGGTGCACGCCCTCGGGGCGCACCGCGGCCAGCAGGCCGGCCTTGCCGCCGGGGCCGGCGCACATGTCGAGCCAGGCCGCGTCGCCGCCCTCCAGCGGCACCCGCGCCAGCAGCAGCGCGGCCAGCTGGCTGCCCTCGTCCTGCACCGCCGCCGTGCCCTCGCGGACGGCGGACAGCCGGCCGGGGTCGCCGCTGCCGAGCCGGACGGCGTAGGGCGACCAGCGCCCCGGCGTGCCGCCGGACTCCGCGACCAGCTCCTCCCGCGGCAGCCGGCGGGCCACCAGGTGCACCTCCGGCGCCGCGTCGTCGGCCAGCAGCGCGGCCTCGAGCTCGTCGTCGCCGCCGAGCGCGTCGCGCCAGGCCCGCACGATCCAGTCGGGGTGGTCGGTGGCCAGGGCCAGCCGCCGGTCACCCTCGGGGGCGAGGCGGCTCAGCCAGGCGGCCCGGTCGCCGCCACCCGCCACCCGCCGCAGCACCGCGTTGACCAGGCCCGAGGCACCGGTGCCGACGATGGCGCGGGTGAGGTCCACGGTCGTGGCGACCGCGGCGTGCGGCGGCACGCGCAGGTCCAGCAGCTGGTAGGCGCCCAGGCGCAGCAGGTCCAGCACCCGGTGGTCGAGCTCGGCCAGCGGCCGGTCGACCAGCTCGGTGAGGACGGCGTCCAGCGTGCCCTGCGCCCGCAGCGCCCCGTAGGCCAGCTGGGTGGCGAACGCGGCGTCGCGCGGCTCCAGCTGCCGCTCGCGCAGCAGCTGGGGCAGCAGCAGGTTGGCGTAGGCGTCGCGTGCCGAGACGCCGTCCAGGACGTCGTAGGCGGTCAGCCGGGCGCCGTCCAGCTTCGGGCGCGGGCGGCGGCGGGCGCCGCCGGGCGGCCGGCCCCCGGGCCGGCGCGGCGGGCGGGTCACTCCCCCACCCGCTCACCGGGCGCGGGACGCGCGCCACGGGCCCAGTCGGCCGCGGGCAGCATCCGCTTGCCGGCCGGCTGCACCTCGCCGAGCCGGACGGCGCCGCGACCGGTGCCCACCAGCACACCGGTCGGCCCCACCGAGAGCTCACCCGGCGCCAGCGCCAGGGAGGTGGGCAGCGGCTCCACCGGGCCCAGCCGCAGCCGGTCGCCGCGCCACGTCGTCCAGGCGCCGGGCGCCGGCGTCACGCCGCGCACCCGCCGGTCGACGACGTGCGCGGGCAGCGCCCAGTCCACGCGGGCGTCGGCCGGCTCGATCCGCGGGGCCAGGCTGATGCCCTCGGCCGGCTGCGGCTGCGGCACCAGCTCGCCCGACGCGATGCCGTCGAGGGTGGCCAGCAGCAGCCGGGCGCCGGTGACGGCCAGCCGCCCGAGCAGGTCGCCGGCGGTGTCGCGCGGGCCGATCGGCTCGGTCACCGTGCCGAACACCGGGCCGGTGTCCAGCCCTGCCTCCAGGCGGAAGGTCGAGGCGCCGGTGAGGTCGTCGCCGGCCATGATCGCGTGCTGCACCGGTGCCGCGCCGCGCCAGGCGGGCAGCAGCGAGAAGTGCAGGTTGACCCAGCCGTGGCGGGGCAGGTCGAGCGCGGCCTGCGGCACCAGCGCGCCGTAGGCGACCACCGGGGCGCAGTCGACGGCCAGCTCGGCGAGCTGCGCGAGGAACTCCGGCTCGCGCGGCGAGCGCGGCTGCAGCACCGGCACGCCGGCGGCGTCGGCGGTCTCGGCCACCGGCGAGCGGCTTACCTTGCGGCCACGGCCGCTCCGGGCGTCGGGCCGGGTGAGGACGGCGGCCACCTCGTGCCCGGAGCCCAGCAGCAGCTCCAGCGAGGGGACGGCGGGGGCCGGCGTACCGGCGAACAGGAGTCTCAGTGGGGGCTCACCTCGACCCGCGGGAGGTAGGTCCCCATCCCGCTCCACTCGGCCTCGGCGAGCGCGGCCATCGCCGCCGCCCGGGCCTCGGGGTCCAGCCGGTCGACGAACAGGACGCCGTCGAGATGGTCGACCTCGTGCTGCACCGCGCGGGCCAGCAGGTGCGAGCCCTCGACCCGCAGCGGCTCGCCGTGCAGGTCGAACCCGGTGGCCGCCACGTGCAGGTGCCGGCGGCAGTCGAACCGGTAGCCCGGGATGGACAGGCAGCCCTCCGGCGCCTCCTCGGTCTCCTCGCCGACCGGCGCCACCACGGGGTTGACCAGGTGACCGACCTCCCCGTCGACGTGCCAGGTGAAGACCCGCAGCCCGACGCCGAGCTGGGGCGCGGCCAGCCCGGCGCCGCCGGCGGCGTGCATGGTGTCGGTCAGGTCGGCGACCAGCCGGCGCAGCTCGGCGTCGAAGTCGACGACCGGCGCGGCCGGCGTGCGGAGCACGGGGTCGCCGAGCAGCCGGATGGGGGTGACGCTCACCGGTCGATCGTAGGTGGCGGGCGGATCAGCCCCCGGCGAGGACCTCCACCACCTGGGCCGCGCCCTCGGGCTCCCCACCGCTGGGCCCGTCGTCGGAGCCGCAGCGGCTGAGGCCCACGGCGACGGCCGCGATGACGACCACGGCCAGCAGCGCCAGCAGCACGCGGCTCAGGCCGCGCTTCACGCTCGCCGCTCCGGCCGGGTCCGCGCCGCTGTGCTGGGTGTGCGTGGCGGGGTCGTCGGGCTGGGGGTCGGTGGCGTCCACGGGACCTCCTGGGCCGGTCCTCGGGGGACCGGATGGAGCTGTCGGGCCGGGGCTGGGCCGCGGGAGGCCCGTACCCCGGCCTCCGGTCCCGACACACCGCGGTCAGACGAGGTCGAGCGGGTCCAGCTGCACGCGCACGTGGTCGGCGACCTTCTTCGCGCTGCGCACGCCCTGCACCTGCGCGAGCGCGTGCGCCAGCGCCACCCCCTCGGCGCGGGGCACCCGCAGCAGGTAGCGCTCCCGGTCGCCCTCCTGCCCGGGGCGGGGCGGCTCGGGCACCGGGCCGAGCAGCTCGGCGTCGCCGGGCAGCCGCGCCGCGGCGAGGAACTCCCCCACCGCCGCGGGCGGGCCCGAGACCGCGGCCATGCGGGTGGCCGGCGGGAATCCCAGCGCCCGCCGGTCGGCCAGCTCCCGCTCGGCCAGCCAGGCGGGGTCCCAGCGCACCAGTGCCTGGACGACGGGGTGCGCGGCGTCCGCGGTGACCACCACCTGGCCGCCGGCCGAGGCGGGGCGCACGAGGGTGGCGGCGTTGAGCCACCGCCGCAGGGTCTCCTCCCCGGCCCGCAGATCGGGCCGGCCGAGCAGCGCCCAGGAGTCCAG
Source organism: Blastococcus sp. SYSU D00820 (assembly GCF_054050695.1). Lineage (NCBI taxonomy): Bacteria > Bacillati > Actinomycetota > Actinomycetes > Geodermatophilales > Geodermatophilaceae > Blastococcus > Blastococcus sp. SYSU D00820. The sequence continues at coordinate 104,973 of NZ_JBJGZW010000014.1, read as the reverse complement.
CAGCAGCGCCGCGCCGTAGCCGCCCTCGGCGACCGGCTCGGCGCCCGGGGTGGCCACGACGAGCGCCGGGCCGGCCGGCACCGACGGCAGCACGCCCGAGCCGCGGCCGGAGACGCGCACCGCGGCCCCGGGAAAGGCCCGGCCCAGTTCCTCGGCGGTGCGGCCGGCGCCCACGACGGTGGCCCGCAGCTTCGTGCCGTGGCAGTGCGGGCAGTCGAAGGTCGCGGCCGGCCGGGCGCACCAGCGGCAGGCCGGCACGCGGGAGCCGCCCGGCCCGGGGGTGGCCGAGATGCCCAGCGGGCCGGCGCACACCGCGCACCGCGCCGGCGCCCGGCAGCGGTCGCAGGCCAGCCCGGGGGTGTAGCCGGCGCGGGGCACCTGCACCAGCACCGGTGCGCCGCCGGCCAGCGCCTGCCGGGCGACCCGGTGGGCCAGGCTCGGCAGCCGGGCGGTGCGGGCGGCGGGGTCGCGGGCGAGCTCGGCGTCGGCGCCCAGCGCCTGCACCCGCGGCGCGGCGGCGCGCAGGGTGGCGCGGTCGGCGGCCAGCTCGTGCGCCCAGCCGCTCTCCACGAGCAGCTGGGCTTCCGCGCTGCGGGCGGTGCCGGCGACGACGGCCGCGCACGAGGCGAGGTGCGCCCGGTGCACGAGCACGTCGCGGGCCGAGGCGTAGGGGGCGCGCGGCTCGGCGTGCAGGTCGTCGCCGTCGTCCCAGACGGCGACCACCCCCAGGTCGGCCACCGGCGCGTAGGCCGCGGCCCGGGTGCCGAGCACGACCCGCGCGCTGCCCCGGACGACGTCCAGGAAGCGCCGGTAGCGGGCGTCGGGCGCGGCATCGGCGCGCAGCACCACGAACGAGCCCTTCGGCAGACGTCGCTCGGCGGCGGCGGCCAGCCGGTCGAGGTCGCGCCCGTCGGGGACGACGACGAGCGCGCCGCGGCCGCCCGACAGCGCCGCCTGGCACAGCTCGGCCAGCCGGGCCGGCCAGTCCTCACCGGGCAGCGCGGTCCACACCGCGCGGGCCGCCCGGCCGTCGGCGACCGCGGTGAGCAGCGCGGCACCGGCCGGGTAGCGGGCGAAGCCGGCGGGGTCCGGCGCCGCGGGCGGTGGGGGCGGCTCGGCCGGGGGGCGCTTCTCCGCCGCCGCCCGGCGCGGCGGGATCGCCAGCCGCAGGACGTCGGGCAGCGTGCCGCCCCAGCGGTCGGCCACCGCGCGGGCCAGCGTGGCGACCTCGGGGGTGAGCACCGGCTCGCCGGACACCAGCTTGGCCAGCGGGGCCAGCTTGCCCTGGTGGCTGGTCTCGTCGGCGAGCTCGAGCACGAAGCCGTCGACCAGCTGGCCGGCGAAGCGGACCCGCACCCGGCACCCGGCGCGGATCTCGCCGGCCATGTCGTCGGGGACGGCGTAGTCGAAGGTGCGGTCGAGGTGCGCCAGGGGCACGTCGACGACGACCCGGGCCACCAGAGGGCGGCGGCCCGGGTCGTCGGTCGGTGCGGCGGCGTCGGGCAGGGAGCTAGGCCCCCACGGCCGAGCGCAGGGCGTCGACGCGGTCCAGCCGCTCCCAGGGGAGCTCGACGTCGGTGCGGCCGAAGTGGCCGTAGGCGGCGGTGGGCGCGTAGATCGGCCGCAGCAGGTCCAGGTCGCGGACGATCGCGCCGGGGCGCAGGTCGAACACCGTCCCGATCGCCTTCTCGAGGACGTCGTCGGCCACGGTGCCGGTACCGAAGGTCTCGACGAACAGGCCGACGGGGTGCGCCGCACCGATCGCGTAGGCGACCTGGACCTCGCAGCGGCGGGCCAGCCCCGCGGCGACGACGTTCTTGGCGACCCAGCGCATCGCGTAGGCGCCGGAGCGGTCGACCTTCGACGGGTCCTTGCCGGAGAAGGCACCGCCGCCGTGGCGGGCCATGCCGCCGTAGGTGTCGACGATGATCTTCCGGCCGGTCAGGCCGGCGTCGCCCATGGGGCCGCCGATGACGAACTTGCCGGTCGGGTTGACCAGCAGCCGGTGGCCGGTGGTGGGCAGGCCGAGCGCGGCCAGCTCCGGCTCGACGACGAGCTCCTCGACGTCGGGAGCGAGCAGCTGCTCGATCGAGATGTCTTCGGCGTGCTGCGAGGACACCACGACGGTGTCCACGCCGACCGGCCGGTCGTCCTCGTAGACGACGGTGACCTGGGTCTTGCCGTCGGGGCGCAGGTAGGGCACCGAGCCGTCCTTGCGGACCGCCGACAGCCGGCGCGAGAGCCGGTGGGCCAGCGCGATGGGCAGCGGCATGAGCTCGGGGGTCTCGTCGGTGGCGTACCCGAACATCAGCCCCTGGTCGCCGGCGCCCTGGCGCTCGATCTCGTCGTCGGCGGTGCCGGCGGTGCGGGCCTCGTAGGCGGTGTCGACGCCCTGCGCGATGTCGGGCGACTGCGCGCCGAGGGACACGCTGACGCCGCAGGAGGCGCCGTCGAACCCCTTCCGCGAGGAGTCGTAGCCGATCGCGAGGACCGTCTTGCGGACGATGTCGGCGATGTCGACGTAGCCGGCGGTGGTGACCTCACCGGCGATGTGCACCTGGCCGGTGGTGATGAGGGTCTCGACCGCGACCCGGCTGCGCGGGTCCTGCTCGAGCATGGCGTCCAGGATCGAGTCGCTGATCTGGTCGGCGATCTTGTCCGGGTGGCCCTCGGTCACCGACTCGGACGTGAAGAGACGGCGTGGCACTCGCAAGCTCCCTGGATCGGCGGCGGGACGGGCGGACCACGGTCGGTCGCGCAGCCTGCACCGTACCGGCGCGCGGCGACACGCGGCGCACAGGCGCCGCGCGCGACCGTCCGGGAGCTCAGCCGAGCCGGGCGGCGACGGCGTCCCAGATGCCGGCGGCGACGGCGTCCTTGCTGCCGGCGGGCAGCGCCACCTCCCCGCCGTCGGCGGCCAGCACGGTCGCCGCGTTGTCCGGCCGGCCGAACACCTGACCACCGGAGACGTCGTTGACGACGAGCAGGTCGGCCCCCTTGCGGGCGAGCTTGGCGCGGCCGTGCGTGAGCACGTCGGCGTCGGCGTCGCCGGTCTCGGCGGCGAAGCCGACGACCAGCTGGCCGGGCTGCCGCTTGCCCACCAGCTCGGCGAGCACGTCGGGGTTGCGCACCAGCGCGACGGCGGAGGGCTCGCTGGCGCTGCCCTTCTTGAGCTTGCTGGCGGCCACCGTCCCGGGGCGGAAGTCGGCGACGGCGGCGGTCATGACGACGACGTCGGCCCCTGCGGCCTCGGCGAGCATCGCCTCCCGCAGCTCCTCGGCCGTGCCGACCGGGACCACGGGCACGCCGAAGGGCGCCGGCCGGTCGACGTTGGCGGCCACCAGGACGGCGTCGGCGCCGCGGGCGGCGGCGACGCGGGCCAGCGCCCAGCCCTGCAGCCCCGAGGAGCGGTTGCCGAGGTAGCGGACCGGGTCCAGCGGCTCGCGGGTGCCCCCGGCGCTGATGACGACCCGCCGGCCGGCGAGGTCGCGGGTCAGGGCGGCGGCGCCCCGGTCGAGGACGACGGTCGCGAGGGCGGCGATGTCCGCGGGTTCGGGCAGCCGGCCGGGGCCGGAGTCGGGGCCGGTGAGCCGGCCGACCGCCGGCGGCAGCACGACCGCCCCGCGCCGGCGGAGGGTGGCGACGTTGTCCTGCGTGGCCGGGTGCAGCCACATCTCGGTGTGCATGGCCGGGGCGAACACGACCGGGCAGTGCGCGGTGAGCAGCGTCGCGGTGAGCAGGTCGTCGGCCCGGCCGGCGGCGGCCCGGGCCAGCAGGTCGGCGGTGGCCGGGGCGACGACGACGAGGTCGGCGGTCTGCCCGATCCGGACGTGGGCGACCTCGGGGACGTCGGACCAGACGTCGGTGGTGACCGGATTGCCCGACAGCGCCTCGAAGGTCGCCGCGCCGACGAAGTGCAGCGCGCCCGGGGTGGGCACCACCCGCACGTCGTGGCCGGCCTCGGTGAACGCGCGGAGCAGGAGCGCGGCCTTGTACGCCGCGACGCCGCCACTGACCCCGAGCACGAGCTTGCTCATGCCGACCATCCTCCCGCAGACACGACGACGCCCCCGGCCAGGGCCGGGGGCGTCCTCATCACAACGAGCGTGCCGTGGTGGTCACGCCACCGGAGAAGAACCCCGTCCTCCCCACCCTTCGCGAGCTCAGGGCGGGCTCCGGGACGGGGCCTCAGTTCTCGCCGGCGGTGTGGGTCAGCAGGCCCTCGTTGATCTCGCGCAGCGCGATGGAGAGCGGCTTCTCCTGGGGGGCGGTGTCGACCAGCGGGCCGACGTACTCCAGCAGGCCCTCGGAGAGCTGGCTGTAGTAGGCGTTGATCTGCCGCGCGCGCTTGGCGGCGAAGATCACCAGGCCGTACTTGCTGCTGGTGCGCTCGAGCAGCTCGTCGATCGGCGGGTTGGTGATGCCCTCGGGGGCGGGTGCGACTCCGGACACGGGCGGGCGTGCTCCTCTTTCGATGGCGGGAGTGCGGGCGGTGTCGCGTGGTCACCGGCCTGACACTCGTGGGCGCAGCCGCCCGGGAAACCGGCCGGGCTACGGCGCAGTCAGCAAGCCTACCAACTCGTCGGCGGCCCGGGCCACGTCGTCGTTGACCACGACGACGTCGAACTCCCCCGCGGCGTCCAGCTCGGCCTGCGCGATGGCCAGCCGGCGCTCCTGCACGGCGGGCGGCTCCGAGCCGCGGCCGGCCAGCCGGCTGACCAGCTCGGCCCACGACGGCGGGGCGAGGAAGACCAGCTGCGCGTCGGCGTCGCGGGCGCGCACCTGGCGGGCGCCCTGCAGCTCGATCTCCAGCAGCGCCGGCGCCCCGGTCGCGAGTCGCTCGCGGACCGGGGCCGCCGGCGTGCCGTAGCGGTTGCCCGCGTACTCGGCCCACTCGAGCAGGCCGTCCTCGGCGATCAGCCGGTCGAACTCGGCGTCGCTGACGAAGTGGTAGTGGACCCCGTCGACCTCTCCCGGCCGCGGCCGGCGGGTGGTGGCCGACACCGACAGCCAGACGTCGGGATACCGGCGCCGGACCTCGGCGACGACCGTGCCCTTGCCGACCCCCGAGGGGCCGGAGAGCACGGTCAGCCGTGCCGGAGGGGTGTGCTGATGGGCCTCACTCGCCACTCGTCGTCCTCGTCCGTGGTGCGGGGTGGATCAGGAGGCCGAGTCGGCGGGCACCTGGTCGGCGCTCACCTGCTCCCCTCCGAACTCCGCCTCCAGCGCCTTGCGCTGGTTGGCACCCAGACCGCGGACGCGCCGGGTCGGAGAGATCTCGAGCCGTTCCATGATCTTCGCAGCACGGGCCTTGCCGACTCCGGGCAGGGACTCCAGGACGGCCGAGACGCGCATCTTGCCGATGACCTCGTCGGACTCGCCCTGCTTGAGGACGTCACCCACGGTGGCGCCCTTGCTCTTGAGCCGCTCCCTCAGCTCGGCGCGGGCCTTGCGGGCCGCGGCAGCCTTCTCGAGTGCGGCGGCGCGTTGCTCGGGGGACAGGTCAGGAAGGGGCATGGTGCGACCCAATCGTGTCGTCGCCGGCGACGGAGGGCCCCGGCTGGTGTCGGTGCGTGGTCGTGGATGGCGCTCTCGGAGGAGCCGGACACCAACCTAGTTCCCGGCATATCCGCTGGTCACGCGCCGATCGGACGAAGAATTCAGCCCGACGGTGAGAGGACGTTCACGGTGTGTTCACTGCTTTCGTGACGGTCGGTGATTGACGCAGGTCACACGGCTTACGCGCCGGTTCCGTCTCGCAATTGCCGGGCCGGCGCGACGGGACGTCGACATGTCGACACGCCGCGGCGACACGCCGGGGCAGGGACGAAGTGCCCGCTCAGCGGCTCGTCAGGGGGTGTCGGCCCGGCCCGCGAGCGCGTCGGTCCAGCGGCCGGCGGCCGCGCGCAGGGCAGCCGGCTCCGGACCGGCGGCGAGCACGTCCCGCGACACCGTCGGGACGACGGCGCGACCGGTGCCGAACAGCCGGCGGAGGTCGGCCACCGACCCGCCCTGGGCCCCGAGCCCGGGCGCCAGGACCGGCCCGCCGAGCCCGTCGAGGTCGACGTCGCAGTCACGCAGAGTGGCGCCCACGACGACGCCGAAGGAGCCCGTGACCGGCCCCCAGCGGTCGGCGAGGTCGCGCACCGCGGCGACGTCGGGCAGCGGGTCGCCGACCACCCAGCCGGGGGTGTTCCACCCGCGCACGGTGTCCACGACGACCTGCGCGACCGACCGCTCCCCCACGAGCGCGTGCTGCAGCGTGCCCGCGTCGGGGTTGGAGGTGCGGGCGAGCACGAACAGCCCGCCGCCGTGCTGCCGTGCGGTGTCGACCGCCGGCTGCAGCGATCCCGGCCCGAGGTAGGGGCTGACGGTCATGGCGTCGACGGCCAGCGGGTGGTCCGGGCGCAGGTAGTCGGCGTAGGCGTCCATGGTGGACCCGATGTCACCGCGCTTGGCGTCGAGCAGCACCAGCGCCCCCTGGGCGCGGGCCCGGGCGACGGCGTCCTCGAGCACGGCCAGCCCGCGCGAGCCGTGCCGCTCGTAGAAGGCCAGCTGCGGCTTGAGCAGGGCCACCGTGCCGGCCAGCGCGTCCACGACGGCGTCGGTGAACCGGGCCAGGCCCTCGGGGCCGTCCGGCAGCCCCCAGCGCTCCAGCAGCGGCGCGTGCGGATCGATGCCGACGCACAGCGGCCCGCGGGCGGCGACGGTGGCGGCGAGGCGCTCGCCGAAGGGAGCCGTCATCGGTGCGCGTACCCCACGGCCTCGCGCAGCGAGGCGAACCCGCGGGCGGCCAGCGCGGCGGCGAGCTCCCGGGCGATGCGGGCGGTCGCCGACGGGTCGTTGAAGACCGCCGTCCCGACGCTGACCGCGGAGGCGCCCGCGAGCACGAACTGGAGGGCGTCCAGGCCGGTGCGGATGCCGCCCATGCCGAGGATCGGCACCTCGGGCAGCGCGGCGTGCACCTGCCAGACGCACCGGACGGCGACCGGGCGGACCGCGGGGCCCGACAGGCCGCCGGTCACCCCGCCCAGCACGGGACGCATGGTGTCCGGGTCGATGACCAGCCCGAGCAGGGTGTTGATCATCGACAGGCCGTCGGCGCCGGCGTCGGCGCAGGCGCGGGCCACCGGGACGATGTCGGTGACGTCCGGGCTGAGCTTGGCGTACACCGGCTGCGCCGGATCGGCGGCCTCGCGGACCGCGGCGACGACGTCGCGGGCGGCGTAGGGGTCGCAGGCGAAGACCTCGCCGCGGCTCTCCACGTTCGGGCAGCTGATGTTGACCTCGAGGCCCAGCACGCCGGGGACGCCGCGCAGCCGGCGGGCCAGCTCGGCGAAGTCCTCGACCCGGGTGCCGGCGATCGAGACGAACGCCGGGACGCCGCGCTCGGCCAGCCACGGCAGCTCGTCGGCGAGCAGGCCGTCGATGCCGGGGCCCTGCAGGCCGATGGAGTTGAGCATCCCGCTGGGCGTCTCGGCCATGCGCGGGGTGGGCCGGCCCGAGCGCGGGTGCAGCTGCACCGACTTGGTCACCACCGCGCCGAGGCCGGTGAGGTCGACGAACGGCGCGAGCTCCCGGCCGAACGCCGAGCAGCCCGACGCGGTGAGCACCGGGGAGGCGATCGGGACCGGCCCGAGCGCCGTGGACATGTCCACACCCGTCTGCACGGCGGTCACGGCCGCACCACCCCCATGGACTCGGCGCCGACGACGTCCCAGGGCAGGGTGCCGACGTCGGCGAAGCGCACGCGGTCCCCGCCGAAGACCGGCCCCTCGGTGCACGACCGGGAGAAGCGGGTGCGCCCGTCGGCGCCGACCACCGGCAGCACGCAGGTCATGCAGACCCCGATCCCGCAGGCCATCGACTCCTCGACGGCGACGTAGGAGGGCACGCCGGCCGCGGTGGCCGCGTCGGCGACCGCCCGCAGCATGGCCATCGGGCCGCAGGCGTAGACCACGCCGGCCTCGCCCAGCAGCTCGTCGACGCCGACGGTCACCCGGCCGGGGCGGCCGGCGCTGCCGTCGTCGGTGGTGACGACCAGCGGCTCGGCCAGCGCGCCGAGCTCGTCGACCGAGCACAGCCGGTCGGCCGAGGCAGCTCCGCTGACCGCCATGACGTGCGAGCCGCGCTCGCGCAGCAGCGCGGCCAGGCCGACCAGGGCGGCGGCGCCGTAGCCCCCGCCGACCAGCAGCGCCGGCGTGCCGGGGGCCGGCAGCGGAAAGGGCCGGCCGAGCGGACCGACGACGTCGACGACGTCCCCGGGCTGCCGCCCGGCCAGCCAGGTGGAGCCGGGGCCGTGCGGCGCCACCACCACCCGGACGACGCCGTCGCCGGTGCCGGCGATGGCGATCGAGCGGCGCAGCAGCATCGCCGAGGTCGGCCCGCCGACGGCGAAGGCCACGAACTGCCCGGGCTGCGCCCGCTCGGCGACCGCGGGCGCGGCGAGGGCGAGCTCGGTGTAGGCGTTGACCGGCCGGCGGCCCACCACCTCGGCGAGCACCTGCGCCGGCGGCCGGTCGGCGGCCGGCGCCGGCTCGGTGAGCAGGGGCCGGCTCACGCGCCGGGCCCCCGGCGGGCGCCGGTCAGGGCGGCGTGCAGCTCCTGCAGGCTCCGGACGCCGATGTCCCCGGCGCACAGCGCCTCGATGCCCTGCACCGCCGCCGCCATGCCCTGGACCGTGGTGATGCACGGGATCCCGGCGCTCACCGCGGCCGCGCGGATCTCGTAGCCGTCCAGCCGGGGGCCGCTGTTGCCGGGCGAGCCGAACGGCGTGTTCACGACCATGTCGACGTCGCCGGCCGCGATCGCCTCGACCACGTTGCCCGGGCCCTCGCTGTACTTGCCGACGACCTCGCAGCCGACGCCGTTGCGGCGCAGCACCTGCGCGGTGCCCGCGGTGGCCAGCACCCGGAAGCCGAGGTCGGCCAGCCGCTTGACCGGGAAGACCGCGGAGCGCTTGTCGCGGTTGGCCAGCGAGACGAACACCGTGCCCTCGGTCGGCAGCGAGCCGTAGGCGGCCGCCTGGGACTTCGCGAACGCCGTGCCGAAGCCGGCATCGAGGCCCATGACCTCGCCGGTGGACTTCATCTCCGGCGACAGCACCGTGTCGACGTTCTGCCCCTCGACGGTGCGGAACCGGTTGAAGGGCAGCACCGCCTCCTTGACCGCGATCGGCATGTCCGCGGGCAGGTCCCCGCCGTCGCCGGTCGCGGGCAGCACGCCGGCCGCGCGGAGCTCGGCGATGGACTGGCCCACCGCGATGCGGGCCGCGGCCTTGGCCAGCTGCACGGCGGTGGCCTTGGAGACGAACGGCACCGTGCGGCTGGCCCGGGGGTTGGCCTCGATGACGTAGAGGATGTCGTCCTTGATCGCGTACTGGACGTTCACCAGCCCGCGGACGCCGATCCGCGCGGCGAGCTTCTCGGTCGCGGTCCGGATCTTGGCGATGTCGGCGTCGCCGAGGGTGATCGGCGGCAGGGCGCACGCGGAGTCACCGGAGTGGATGCCGGCCTCCTCGATGTGCTCCATGACGCCCCCGAGGTAGAGCTCGGCGCCGTCGTAGAGGGCGTCGACGTCGATCTCGACGGCGTCCTCCAGGAACCGGTCGACCAGCACCGGGTGCGCCGGGCTCACGTCGGTGGCCTTGGCGATGTAGGCCTCGAGGGTGCTCTCCTCGTACACGATCTCCATCCCGCGCCCGCCGAGCACGTAGGAGGGCCGGACCAGCACCGGGTAGCCGATCTCCGCGGCGATGGCGCGGGCCTCGGCGAACGTGGTCGCCGTGCCGTGCTTGGGCGACAGCAGCCCGGTGTCGGCGAGCACCCGGGAGAAGGCGCCGCGGTGCTCGGCGTCGTCGATGGCCTCCGGCGAGGTGCCGAGCACCGGCACGCCGGCGTCCTTGAGCCGCTGCGCCAGCCCCAGCGGGGTCTGCCCGCCGAGCGTGCAGATGACGCCGGCCACCGGGCCGGCCGCCCGCTCGGCCTCGACGACCTCGAGGACGTCCTCGAAGGTGAGCGGCTCGAAGTACAGCCGGTCGGCGGTGTCGTAGTCGGTGGAGACGGTCTCGGGGTTGCAGTTGACCATCACCGCCTCGTAGCCGGCGTCCTGCAGCGCCATGACCGCGTGCACGCAGGAGTAGTCGAACTCGATGCCCTGGCCGATGCGGTTGGGGCCGGAGCCGAGGATGAGCACCGCCGGCTTCTCCCGCGGCTCGACCTCGGTCTCCTCGTCGTAGGACGAGTAGTGGTAGGGCGTGCGGGCGGCGAACTCCGCGGCGCAGGTGTCGACGGTCTTGAACACCGGCCGGATCCCCAGGCGCCAGCGCAGCGTGCGGACGCCGTCCTCTCCCGCCAGCTCCGGGCGCAGCGCGGCGACCTGCCGGTCGGACAGGCCGTGCCGCTTGGCCCGCCGCAGCAGCTCGGCGGTGACCGCGGGCGCGTCGCGCAGCTCGGCGGCGACCTCCTGCACCAGGGCGATCTGGTCGACGAACCACGGGTCGAACCCGCTGGCCGCGGCGACCTGCTCGACGGTGGCGCCGGCGGCCAGGGCCGCCTCGGCCACGTAGAGCCGGCCGTCGACCGGCGTCCGGAGCACCTCCAGCAGCTCCTCGGCCGACCGGTCGTCCGGCGCGCCGGTCCAGAACCCGGCGACCTTGGTCTCGGTGGAGCGCATGGCCTTGCCCAGCGCCTCGGGGAAGTTGCGGCCCATGGCCATGACCTCGCCGACGCTCTTCATCGTCGTGGTCAGCCGGGGGTCGGCGCCGGGGAACTTCTCGAACGCGAATCGCGGGATCTTCACCACGACGTAGTCCAGCGTCGGCTCGAAGGCCGCGGGGGTGACGCCGGTGATGTCGTTGGTGATCTCGTCGAGGGTGTAGCCGATGGCCAGCTTCGCGGCGATCTTGGCGATCGGGAAGCCGGTGGCCTTCGACGCCAGCGCCGAGGAGCGGGACACCCGCGGGTTCATCTCGATGACGACCAGCCGGCCGTCGGCGGGGTTGACCGCGAACTGGATGTTGCAGCCGCCGGTGTCGACGCCGACCGCCCGCAGCACCGCGATGCCCACGTCGCGCATCCGCTGGTACTCGCGGTCGGTGAGGGTCATCGCCGGGGCGACGGTGACCGAGTCGCCGGTGTGCACGCCCATCGCGTCGATGTTCTCGATCGAGCAGATGACGACCACGTTGTCGCTGCGGTCGCGCATGAGCTCGAGCTCGTACTCCTTCCAGCCCAGCACCGACTCCTCGATGAGGACGGTGTGCACCGGGGAGTCGGCCAGGCCGTGGCCGGCCATGCGCCGCAGCATCGCCTCGTCGGTGGCGAAGCCCGAGCCCAGGCCGCCCATGGTGAACGAGGGCCGGATGACCACGGGGTAGCCCACCTCGGCGGCGGTCTCCAGCGCCTCCTCGACGCTGGCGCACACCCGCGAGCGGGGGGCGTCGGCGCCGATGGACCGCACGATGTCCTTGAACATCTGCCGGTCCTCGCCGCGGTTGATCGCGTCGACGTCGGCTCCGATGAGCCGGACGCCGTACTTCTCGAGGACGCCGTTCTCGTAGAGCCCGATCGCGATGTTCAGCGCGGTCTGCCCGCCGAGGGTGGCCAGCAGCGCGTCGGGCCGCTCCTTGGCGATGACCCGCTCCACGAACTCGGGGGTCAGCGGCTCGACGTAGGTGGCGTCGGCGACCTCGGGGTCGGTCATGATCGTCGCCGGGTTGCTGTTGACCAGGCTGACCCGCAGCCCCTCGGCCTTGAGCACGCGGCAGGCCTGGGTGCCGGAGTAGTCGAACTCCGCGGCCTGGCCGATGAGGATCGGCCCGGAGCCGATCACCATGACGTGCTGGATGTCTGTTCTCTTCGGCACAGGTCAGTCCTCGTCCGTGTCGCGTCGGCCGGTCACGTCGATCGGGTGTCGCGTGACATGTCGCATCAGGCCTTCTCCCCCGTGCTGTGCTCGACGACCGGCGGCGGGGTGACCGCCTCCCCGTCGCCGCGGTTGGCCTCCATCAGGTCGACGAAGCGCTGGAACAGCGGCGCCGCGTCGTGCGGCCCGGCGGCCGACTCGGGATGGAACTGGACGCTGAAGGCCGGCACCTCCAGGCAGCGCAGACCCTCGACGACGTCGTCGTTGAGGCCCACGTGGCTGACCTCCACCTGCCCGTAGGGAGTGTCGGTGGGCCGGTCGAGCGGGGCGTCGACGGCGAAGCCGTGGTTGTGGCTGGTCACCCGGACGGTCCCGCTGACCCGGTCGAGCACCGGCTGGTTCAACCCGCGGTGGCCGAAGCGCAGCTTGTAGGTGCCCAGCCCCAGCGCCCGGCCGAGGATCTGGTTGCCGAAGCAGATGCCGAACAGCGGCCGGCGGGCGTCGAGCACGCCCCGCACCGCGGCGACGGCGTAGTCCGCCGCGGCCGGGTCGCCCGGGCCGTTGGACAGGAAGACGCCGTCGGGCCCGGCGGCCAGCAGCTCCCCGGCGGTCGCCGTGGAGGGCAGCACGTGGGTCTCGACGCCGAGCTCGGCCAGGTGCCGCGGGGTGGCGGTCTTGATGCCCAGGTCGAGGGCGGCGATGGTGTACCGCTTCTCCCCCACCGCGGGCACCACGTAGGCCTCGCCGGTGCTCACCGTCGGGGCGAGGTCGGCGCCGGTCATGCTCTCGGCCGCGCACACCCGCTCGAGCAGCGCGGCGGCGTCGAGCTCGGTGCTGATGCCGGCCCGCATCGCCCCGCGCTCGCGCAGGTGGCGGGTCAGCGCCCGGGTGTCGATGCCGCTGATGCCGACCACGCCCTGCGCGACCAGCTCGTCGTCGAGGGTGCCGGTGGCCCGCCAGTTGGCCGGGCGGCGGGCCGGGTCGCGGACGACGAAGCCGGCCACCCACATGCGGCGGCTCTCGTCGTCCTCCTCGTTGACGCCGGTGTTGCCGATGTGCGGAGCGGTCATCGTGACGATCTGACCGGCGTAGCTGGGATCGGTCAGCGTCTCCTGGTAGCCGGTCATGCCGGTGGCGAACACCGCCTCGCCGACCGTCGTCCCCGTCGCGCCGTAGGCCTCGCCCCGGAACGTCCTGCCGTCCTCGAGCACGAGGATCGCGTCACTCACTTCTGTGCCTTCCCGTCCAGAACGGTCGGAACGCCCCGCAGGAACGTCGCGACCACCCGGCCGGGGAGCTCCCGGCCGGCATAGGGGCTGTTGCGGCTGCGGCTGGCCAGCGCGGCGGGGTCGACGGTCGACCGGCTCGCGGGGTCCAGGAGCAGCAGGTTGGCCGGCTCACCGGCGGCCAGCGGGCGGCCGTGCCTGGCCAGTCGGCCGATGGCCGCCGGGCGGACCGACATGCGGTCGGCGACGCCGGCCCAGTCCAGCAGGCCGGTCTCCACCATCGTGTCGACGACCACGGCCAGCGCCTGCTCCAGCCCGAGCATCCCGGGCCGGGCCTGCGCCCACTCGCACTCCTTGTCCTCCGCGGCGTGCGGGGCGTGGTCGGTGGCGACGGCGTCGATGGTGCCGTCGGCCAGGCCCTGCCGCAGCGCCTGCACGTCGGCGTCCGTGCGCAGCGGCGGGTTGACCTTGAACACCGGGTCGTAGCCCTCGGCGCAGGCGTCGGTGAGCAGCAGGTGGTGCGGGGTGACCTCCGCGGTCACCCGCACCCCGCGCGACTTGGCCCAGCGGATGATCTCCACCGACCCGGCCGTGGACACGTGGCAGACGTGCAGCCGCGCGCCGACGTGCTGGGCCAGCAGCACGTCGCGGGCGATGATCGCCTCCTCCGCCGCGGCCGGCCAGCCGGTCAGGCCGAGGCGGGCCGAGCGGTCGCCCTCGTGCATCTGCGCGCCCTCGGTGAGCCGCGGCTCCTCGGCGTGCTGGGCCACCACGCCGTCGAAGGCCTTCACGTACTCCAGCGCCCGGCGCATGAGCGCGGGATCGGCGACGCAGTGCCCGTCGTCGGAGAACACCCGCACGCGGGCGGCGGAGTCGGCCATGGCGCCGAGCTCGGCCAGCCGCCGGCCGCCGAGGCCGACGGTCACCGCACCGACCGGGACGACGTCGACCAGCCCGGCCTCCTGGCCCAGCCGCCAGACCTGCTCGACGACACCCGCGGTGTCGGCCACCGGGTCGGTGTTGGCCATGGCGTGCACCGCGGTGAACCCGCCGAGCGCGGCGGCGCGGCTGCCGGTCTCGACCGTCTCGGCGTCCTCGCGGCCGGGCTCGCGCAGGTGGGTGTGCAGGTCGACCAGGCCGGGCAGCGCGATCAGGCCGCCGGCGTCGACGACCTCGACGCCGGTCGCCGACAGCCGCTGGCCGACCGCGGCGATCCGGCCGTCCTTGAGCAGCAGGTCGGCGGGGTCGCCACCGAGCGGGCGGGCGCCCTTCACCAGGTACACGGTCATGAGGGGGTGCCTCCGAGCAGCAGGTACAGGACGGCCATCCGCACCGAGACGCCGTTGCCGACCTGCTCGACGATGGTGGAGCGGGCCGAGTCGGCCACCTCCGCGGCGATCTCCATGCCGCGGTTCATGGGGCCGGGGTGCATGACGATCGCGTCGTCGGCGAGCGCGGCCATGCGGCGGGCGTCGAGGCCGTAGCGGCGGCTGTACTCGCGGGCGCTGGGGAAGAACGAGGCGTTCATCCGCTCGGCCTGGACCCGCAGCATCATCACCACGTCGGCCTTGGGCAGCACGGCGTCCAGGTCGTAGCCGACCGTCACCGGCCAGCTGCCGACGCCGACCGGCAGCAGCGTGGGCGGCGCGACGAGCGTGACCTCGGCGCCGAGCGTGGCCAGCAGCCGGACGTTGGAGCGGGCCACCCGGCTGTGCAGCACGTCGCCGACGATGGCCACCCGCACGCCGTCGAGGCGGCCCAGCCGCTGGCGGATCGTGTAGGCGTCGAGCAGCGCCTGGGTGGGGTGCTCGTGGGTGCCGTCGCCGGCGTTGACCACGCTGCCCTGCACCCAGGCCGAGAGCTGGTGGGGAGCGCCGGAGGCCGAGTGCCGGATGACGATGGCGTCGCTGCCCATCGCCTCCAGCGTCAGCGCGGTGTCCTTGAGGCTCTCGCCCTTGGAGACGCTGCTGCCCTTGGCCGAGAAGTTGATGACGTCGGCGCTCAGCCGCTTGGCGGCCAGCTCGAAGGAGATGCGGGTGCGGGTGGAGTCCTCGTAGAAGAGGTTGACCACCGTCCGCCCGCGCAAGGTGGGCAGCTTCTTGACCTCGCGGCCGGCCAGGGCGGACTCGATCTGCGCGGCGGTGTCGAGCACCAGGGTCGCGTCGGCCCGGTCGAGGTCGGCGGCCTCCAGCAGGTGGCGCTTCACCGGGCACCCCGCTCGCTGCCCTCGGTGACCTGCACCTCGTCGACGCCGTCGATCTCGGCCAGCCGCACCTTCACCGACTGGCTGCGCGCGGTCGGCAGGTTCTTGCCCACGTAGTCGGCGCGGATCGGCAGCTCGCGGTGGCCGCGGTCCACGAGGACCGCCAGCTGCACCGCGCGGGGGCGGCCGAGGTCGCGCAGGGCGTCGAGGGCGGCGCGCACCGACCGGCCGGAGAACAGGACGTCGTCGACCAGGACGACCAGCCGGCCGTCGATCCCACCGGCGGGCAGGACGGTGTCCTCCAGCGCGCGGACGCCGCGCAGCCGCAGGTCGTCGCGGTAGAGGGTGATGTCGACGGTGCCGACGTCGACCGCGGTGCCGGCGAAGGCCTCGATGCGGCCGGCCAGCCGGCGGGCCAGCGGGGCGCCGCGGGTGGGGATGCCGGCGAGCACGAGCCCGGCCAGGTGGTCGCCGGCCTTCTCGATCAGCTGGTGGGCCATCCGGTCGACCACGCGGGCGACGTCGGTGGCGGTGAGCACCACACCGGGTGCGGCAGGGTTTCCTGCATCGCGGCTGCCGGGGGCAGCCGGGGACGAGCCGGCCATCAGGCCTCCTTCCCCGCCTCACTGGACGGGTCGTTAAAGGAGTGGGTGGACCGCCGACGACGGTACTGCACGCCCCGGTGTGACCGTCGTCGCGCGTCGCAGCCCCCACCGGACGGCGCCGTCGTCCACGATGTGAGCCCCGCGGAAGGGGCGGTGCCACCGGCCGCCACCAGCCAGTACGCTGCGTGACGAACTACTCCCAGCCCAGACGACGGACAGTGAGCAGGACAGCGATGAGCACCGACTACTCACGGGCCCTCGGTGCCCGGCTCCGCGCCATCCGCAACCAGCAGGGCCTGTCCCTGCAGGGTGTGGAGGACAAGTCGCACGGGCGGTGGAAGGCCGTCGTCGTCGGCTCCTACGAGCGCGGCGACCGTGCGGTCACCGTCCAGCGCCTCTCCGAGCTGGCCGTGTTCTACGGCGTGCCGGTCTCGGAACTGCTGCCCGACCCGCGGCCGAGCTCCGCGGTCACCTCGACCACCAAGATCGTGCTCAACCTGGAGTCGCTGGGCTCGCTGCCCGCCGACGAGGCCGGCCCGCTGGCGCGCTACGCCTCGACGATCCAGGCCCAGCGGCACGACTACAACGGCAAGGTGCTGTCCATCCGCGCCGAGGACCTCAAGAGCCTGGCGATCATCTACGACATGAGCCCCGACGAGCTCACCTCGCGGCTGATCGAGTGGGGCGTCCTCTCCCCCGGCATGGAGGGCATCGCCGGCGGCGGGGACGACGAGGACGAGCTCAACCCGAACTGGGAGCGCCGGCGCAGCCCCCGGTGACGCGAGCACGTACGAGGGGCCCCTGCCGATCCGGCAGGGGCCCCTCGTGCGTCCTGGCGCGGGATGGCCCGATCCGTGCACACGACGGCATCCGGAAGGGTCACCGGCACCGGTAGGTGCACCGATCGTCGGGCTACGTGGTCGGGACCTCGGTCGCCAGGATCGCGCCCAGCACGCCGTTGACGAACGAGGGCGAGTCGTCGGTGGACAGCGCCCGCGCCAGCTGCACGGCCTCGTCGATGACGACCGCGTCGGGGACGTCGTCGGCCCAGAGCAGCTCGAACACCGCCATGCGCAGGATGGCGCGGTCGACGTCGGGCAGCCGCTGCAGGGTCCAGCCGCGGGCGTGGGTGTCGATCAGCGAGTCGATGCGGGCCGAGTGCTCGACCACGCCCTCGACCAGCCGGACGGCGTGCTCCGGCACCGGCGGGGTCTCGTCGGCGATCCGCTCCCGCAGCAGCGGGAGCGGATCGGTGCCCCGGACGTCGGCCTCGTAGAGGACGTCGACGGCGCGCTTGCGTGCCTTGCTGCGCGCAGCCACGTGCTTACCGGCCCGCCGGGCTCAGTTGGCGCGGCCGAGGTACCGGCCGTCGCGGGTGTCGACCTTGAGCTTGTCGCCGGTGTTGACGAACAGCGGCACCTGGATCTGCGCGCCGGTCTCCAGCGTTGCGGGCTTGGTGCCGCCGGTGGAGCGGTCGCCCTGCAGACCCGGGTCGGTGTGCTCGACGACGAGCTCCATGGTCACCGGCAGCTCGACGTACAGCGGCGTCCCGTCGTGGACGGCGACGACGACCTCGGTGTTCTCCAGGAGGTAGTCCGCACCCGAGCCCACGGTCTCGGCCGGCACCGGGATCTGGTCGTAGGTGTCGCCGTCCATGAAGACGAAGTCCGACCCGTCCTTGTACAGGTAGGTCATGTTCCGCTTGTCGACGTTGGCCGTCTCGACCTTGGTGCCGGCGTTGAAGGTCTTGTCGACGACCTTGCCCGAGAGCACGTTCTTCAGCGTCGTCCGGACGAACGCGCCGCCCTTGCCGGGCTTGACGTGCTGGAACTCGGTGACGGCCCAGAGCTGGCCGTCGAGGTTGAGGACCATGCCGTTCTTGAGGTCGTTGGTGGTAGCCATCTAGAGGACCAGCAGTTCCTTGCTCGTGAGGGTCAACAACTCCGGCTCGTCGTCCGTGACGACCAGCGTGTCCTCGATCCGGACACCGCCGTGGCCGGGCAGGTAGACGCCGGGCTCCACGGTGACGGCCATGCCAGCGGCCAGGGTACCCGCGCCCAGCGGGCCGATGCCCGGCGCCTCGTGGATCTCCAGGCCGACGCCGTGGCCGAGGCCGTGGGTGAAGTGCTCCGCGTGCCCGGCCGCGGCGATCACGTCGCGGGCGGCGGCGTCGACGGCGACCACGTCGGTGCCGACGGCCAGCGCCGCCCGCCCGGCCGCCTGCGCGGCGGCGACGAGCTCGTAGACCTCGCGCTGCCAGTCGGCGGCGTGGCCGAGCACCAGGGTGCGGGTCATGTCCGAGTGGTAGCCGTCGACGGTGGCGCCGAAGTCGAGCTTGAGGAAGTCGCCGCCGCGCAGCTCGGTGCCGTCGGGCCGGTGGTGCGGGATGGCGGAGTTCGCGCCCGCCGCCACGATCGTCTCGAACGACGGCGCCTCAGCGCCCAGGGCCAGCATGCGGGCGTCGAGCTCACGGCCGACCTGCAGCTCCGTGCGGCCCGGCCGCAGCGCCCCCTCCGAGGCCAGCTCGGCGAGCGCGGCGTCGGCGATGGCGCAGGCGCGGCGGAGGGCGGCGACCTCGTCGTCGTCCTTGACCGCGCGCAGCGCCTCCACCGCCCGCCGGACCGACGCCAGCTCCGGCACCGTGCCGCCGGCGGCGGCGTCGGTGACCACCCGCTCCAGCGCGGCGAACCCGTCGACGGTGAGGTGGTGGCTCTCGTAGCCGATCCGGCCGGCGCCGCGGCGGACGGCCTGCCGGGCCAGCGCGGCGACGGTGGCGCGGTCGACGAGCACCTCGACGTCGGGCACCTGGACGGCGGCCTGGGTGGTGTAGCGGCCGTCGGTGCCGAACACGTCGGCGCCGCCGGTGCGCAGCAGCAGCGCGCCGTTGGACCCGGTGAAGCCGGTCAGGTAGCGGACGTTGAGCAGGTCGGTGACCAGGACGGCGTCCAGGCCGCGCTCGGCGGCGGTGGCCCGCAGCCGCTCCCGACGCTCGGCGGTCCTCATGCCGTCTCCCGGCCGGCTCCGCGGTCGTCTCCCGCCATCTCCTCCGCCAGCCACCGCAGCGCGAGCTCGTAGCCCCGCACGCCCAGCCCGGCGATCACACCGACCGCGACCCGGGACACGTAGGAGTGGTGCCGGAACTCCTCGCGCTTGTGGATGTTGCTGATGTGCACCTCGACCACCGGCGCGGTCGCCGCGGCCAGCGCGTCGTGCAGCACGACCGAGGTGTGCGACCAGCCGGCGGGGTTGATGACGACCGGGTCGCCGGCGTCCGTGGCGTCGTGGATCCAGCGCAGCAGCTCGCCCTCGTCGTCGGTCTGCCGCACCCGCACCTCGTGCCCGAGCTCCCGGCCGACCGCCTCCAGGCGCTCGACCAGCTGCGCGTACGTGGTGGCTCCGTAGACCTCGGGCTCGCGGGTGCCGAGCCGGCCGAGGTTGGCGCCGTTGAGCACCTGGATCGTCATGCGCGCTCCTCGCTCACCGCGGCCCACGCCGCGTCGAGCCACGCCGGCTCGGGGTCGGTCAGGATGCGGGGGTTGCCGATGCCGTCGAGGACGACGAACCGCAGGGAGGCGCCGCGGGCCTTCTTGTCCACCCGCATGACGCCCTGGATCGTCGCCCAGTCGCCGGCGTAGCGGGTGGGCAGGCCCATCGCGGCGACCAGGTCGCGGTGCCGGTCGACCTCGGCGCGGGTCAGCAGGCCGGCCTGGGCGCCGAGCTCGGCGGCGAACACCAGGCCGACGGCGACCGCCTCGCCGTGCCGCCAGCCGAAGTCCTCCACCCGCTCGATCGCGTGCGCCAGCGTGTGCCCGTAGTTGAGGAACTCCCGGACGCCGGTGTCGCGCAGGTCGGCGCCGACGGCGTCGGCCTTGACCTGCACCGCGCGCTCGATCAGCTCGGCGGTGTCGCGGCGGCCGGTGGGGTCGGCCTCGAGCAGCTCGAGGATGCGGCCGTCGGCGATGAAGCCGCACTTGACGACCTCGGCCAGGCCGGAGCGGAACTCCGCCTCGGGCAGCCCGGCGAGGACGTCGGTGTCGGCGAGCACCCCGGCCGGCGGGTGGAACGCGCCGACGAGGTTCTTGCCGGCGCCGGTGTTGATGCCGGTCTTCCCGCCGACCGCGGCGTCGACCATGCCGAGGAGGCTGGTCGGCAGGTGCACCACGCGGACGCCGCGCACCCAGGTGGCGGCGAGGAAGCCCGCCAGGTCGGTGACCGCGCCGCCGCCGACCCCGACGACGGCGTCGGTGCGGGTCAGGCCCAGCCGGCCGAACGCCTCCCACGCCCCGGCGGCGACCTCGGCGGTCTTGGCCGCCTCGCCGTCGGGCACGACGACGGCCTCGGCCGCGACACCGGCGGTCTGCAGGGTCTCCACGGCGGCGCCGGCCAGGGCGGCCAGCGGCGGGGCGTGCACGACGGCGACCCGGTCGGTGCCCGCGAGCACCAGCGCCAGCTCGGCCTGCGCGCCGGGGCCGATGACGACCTCGTACGGCTTCTCGCCGGGTACCTGCACGCGCCTCACGACGTCTCCCCGGCTCGTGCGGACAGGGCCTCCAGCACCTCGGCCACGACCTCCTCGGGAGTGCGCCCACCGGTGGGCACGGTCAGCGTGGCGACCTCGGCGTAGAACGGCTCCCGCTGCTCGAGCAGGGTGCGCAGCATCGCCCGCGGGTTGAGCCCGAGCACCGGACGGTCCCGGGACAGGCCGACCCGCTTGGCCGCCGAGGGCAGGTCGACCTCGAGCCGGGCCACGGTGCCGCCGGCGCGGCCGTAGCCGACCAGCAGCGCGCGGGTGGCGGCGCTGAGCACCGCGCCGCCGCCGAGGGCGAGGACGCCGTCGTGCTCGGCGACCGCCCGGGCCACCGCCTGCTCCTCCAGGGCGCGGAAGTGCTCCTCCCCCTCGGTCACGAACAGGTCGGCCACCGTGCTGCCGGTGGCGGCCTCGACGTCGGCGTCGGTGTCGCGGAAGCCGACGCCGAGCGCGGCGGCCACCGCGGTGCCCACGGTGGTCTTGCCCGAGGCCGGGGGCCCGACCAGCACCAGCACCGGGCGGGTGCCGGTCACCGGTACGGGAGGGCGTCGAGGTAGCCGCGCACGTTGCGGCGGGTCTCGGTCACCGAGTCGCCGCCGAACTTCTCCAGGACGGCGTCGGCGAGCACCAGCGCCACCATCGCCTCCATCACCACGCTGCCGCGGGGCACGGCGCAGGCGTCGCTGCGCTGGTTGATGGCGACCGCGGCCTCGCCGGTGGCGACGTCGACGGTCTGCAGCGCGCGCGGCACGGTGGAGATCGGCTTCATCGCGGCGCGGACCCGCAGCACCTCGCCGTTGGTCATGCCGCCCTCGATGCCGCCGGCGCGGTCGGTGACGCGGACCAGCCGGCCCTCCTCGGTCACGATCTCGTCGTGGGCCACCGAGCCGCGGCGGCGGGCGGTCTCCAGCCCGTCGCCGACCTCGACGGCCTTGACCGACTGCACGCCCATGAGGGCCGCGGCCAGCCGGGAGTCCAGCCGGCGGTCCCAGTGCACGTGGCTGCCCAGGCCCGGCGGCAGCCCGTGGACGACGACCTCGATGACCCCGCCGAGGGTGTCGCCGTTCTTCCGGGCGTCGTCGACCTCGGCGACCATGGCCTCGCTGGTGGCCGGGTGCGCGCAGCGGACCGGGTCCTCGTCGATGCGGGCGTTGTCGCCCGGCCCGGGCACCACGCCGTCGGGCACGACCACCGGGCCGATGGCGACCACGTGGCTGACCACCTCGACGTCGAGCACCTGGCGCAGGAAGGCCCGGGCGATCGCGCCGAGCGCGACGCGGGCGGCGGTCTCGCGCGCACTGGCCCGCTCCAGCACCGGGCGGGCGTCGTCGAAGCCGTACTTCTGCATGCCGGCGAGGTCGGCGTGGCCGGGACGGGGCCGGGTCAGCGGCGCGTTGCGCGCCTGCCCGGCCAGCACCTCGGGGTCGACCGGGTCGGCGGACATGACCGTCGTCCACTTGGGCCACTCGGTGTTGCCCACCTGGACGGCGATCGGGCCGCCCTGGGTGCGGCCGTGCCGGACGCCGCCGGTGAGGGTGACGACGTCCTGCTCGAAGGACATGCGGGCGCCGCGGCCGTGGCCCAGCCGGCGGCGCGCGAGGTCGAGGTCGAGGTCGGTGGTCTGCACGGCGACGCCGGCCGGCAGGCCCTCGAGGATGGCGGTGAGCTGCTGGCCGTGCGACTCACCGGCGGTCAGCCAGCGCAACATGCCGCGGATTCTGCCAGTTGCGCCGCACCGGGCCGATGACCGGCGGTCACGAGAGGGAGACGGTGCCGGCCAGGGCGAGCGCCAGGACCGCGCCGACCAGCAGCGGCGGCCCGAACGGGACGGCGCTGCGCCACCCCACCCGGCGGCTGACCAGCAGCACGAGCGAGGCGGTCGCGCCGCAGAGCAGGCCGAGGAAGACCCCCGCCAGGAGCACGCCCCAGCCGGCCCAGCCGAGCAGCAGGCCGAGCAGGGCCAGCAGCTTGACGTCGCCGAGGCCGAGCGCGGCAGGCGCGGCGAGCCAGACCAGCCCCGACGCCGCACCGACGACGGCCGCCGCGAGCGCCGCCCGCCCGAACGCCGGCCAGGTGCCGGTGGCCGCCGCGTCCAGGGCGAGGGCCGTCGTGCCGGCGACCGCGGCGGGGAGCGTGACCGCGTCGGGCAGCCGGTGCACCGCGAGGTCGACCGCGGCGAGCACGACCGCCGCCCCGGCGGCCCAGGCCAGTGCCACGGCGGCCGGACGCACGCCGGTGAGCAGCAGCACCCCGGCGACCAGCAGCCCGAAGCCGGCCGTGCTCAGCGCGGTGTGCAGCGGGCCGGGGCGGGCGGCGGCGTCCCGGCGGGCCAGCCGCACCGAGATGCGGGCCAGCCAGGGGCCGACCACGACGGCGGCGACGACGGCGACCGCGGCGGTGCCGACCGGCCCGAGCGTGACGCCGGCCGGGCTCAGTGCGCGCCCCGGACCCGGTCGTCCAGCGCCGCGCGCATCTCCTCGATCGGCGCCGGGTGACCGGTCATCAGCTCCACCTGCGCCGTGGCCTGCCAGAACAGCACCTCGAGGCCGCTGAGCACGGTGCCCCCCGCACCGGTCACCCGGTCGGCCAGCGGCGTCGGCCACGGGGAGTAGAGGACGTCGAGCACGGTCTGCCCGGACGCCCAGCCGAGGTCGAGCACGGCGGACTGGCCGTCGATGGGCACGGTGCTGACCACGACGGGAGCGGTCACCCGCGCGGCGGCCAGGCGGTGCACGTCGGCGGCGACGCCGAGCGCACCGAGCACCCGCAGCACGTCGGCGGCGCGGGCCGGCTCGCGGACGAGGACGTCGACGTGCGAGGCGCCCAGCGAGGCCAGCGCCACCGCGGCGGCCAGCGCGGTGCCCCCGGCGCCCACGATGGCGGCGTCCTCCACCTGCTCGACCCCGGCCAGCTGCAGGGCCATGCCGACGCCGGTGACGTCGGTGTTCTCCGCCCGCCAGCCGCCCTCGGCGGTGCGCAGCAGGGTGTTGGCGGCGCCGAGCAGCCGTGGGAGCGGCTCCACGACGTCGGCGACCTCGACCGCGGCGTGCTTGCACGGCATGGTCACCGAGAAACCGCGCCACTCCTCGCCGAGGCCGGCGAGCAGGACGGGGAGGTCCTCGGCGCCGATGTCGAGGGCGTCGTAGGTCCAGTCGGACAGCCCCAGCGCCGCGTAGGCCGCCCGGTGGAGCAGGGGCGACAGCGAGTGCCCCACCGGCCGGCCGAGGACGGCGGCGCGCATCAGTCCGGGTTCTCCCGCAGCCACTGCTGGAACAGCGCGACGTTGGCCTGGTGCTCCTCGGGGGTCACCGCGAACCGGGTCTCGCCGGTGTCGGGATTGACCACGACGAAGAACAGCCACGCCCCGGGCGTCGGGTTGAGGACGGCGCGCAGCGCGTCCTCCCCCGGGTTGGTGATGGCGCCCGGCGGGAGCCCCGGGTGGTAGTAGGTGTTGTACGGCGAGGGGTTGGCCCGGTCGGCCGCCGTGGTGGTGATGCCGGACTTGCCGTTGGCGTAGTTCACCGTGGTGTCCAGCTGCAGCGGCATCCCCATGGCCAGCCGGTTCTCCAGGACCTGGGCGACCATGCCCATGTCCTCCGGGGAGCTGGCCTCGGCCTGCACGAGGCTGGCCTTCGTCACGACGGTCAGCCGCAGCTCGTCCGGGACGCCCAGCTCGTCGAGCACCTGCTCGCTGCGCACGACCATCTGGCGCAGCATGTCGGTCGGGGTGTCGTCGGGCTCGAAGTCGTAGGTCGCCGGGAACAGGAAGCCCTCGGGCAGGCCGTTGGTGTAGGCCGGCAGGCCGAGCGCGGCGGGGTCCTGGGACGCCGCCACCAGCTCCTCGATCGGCGTCTCGGTGGTCTCGGCCAGCCGCTGGAGCACTGCTGCGACGGTGAAGCCCTCGGGGATGGTGACCCGCACGAACAGCCGGCTGGTCGGGTCGAGCAGCCGGTCCAGCGCCGCCGCGCCGCTCATCTGCTCCCGCATGCCGTAGACGCCGGGCTGGATGCCCATGGCGGCGCTGTTGGCCTCGGCGGCCTCGATGAACGGCGGGGCCGAGGCGATGACGCCGGCCTCGACCAGGGCGTCGGCGATGGCGCGCAGCGACGCGCCGTCCTCGACGCGCACCTCGACGGTGCCGCTGCCCTGGCCGGTGTAGTCCTCGGCCTCGGGGTTGACGAGGTCCAGCAGCGCGGAGCCGCCGAAGAAGATGCCGGCGACCAGGCCGGCGAGCACGAGCAGGGACAGCACCACGGCGAGCGGACGACGCCGGCGCCGGCGCGGCGCGGGGTGGTCGTGCTCGTCGTCGTGGAGGTCGTCGTGCAGGTCGTGGGAGTCGTCGTGCGCGCGGGCGGCCCGGCGGCGGGCGCGGCGGCCGCGCGGGGAGTCGTCGTCGACGCCGATGACCTCGAGGCCGCCGGTCTGGTCGTCGTCGTGGAGGTCGTGCGCGTGCGCGTCGTGGTCGTGGTGCTCGGCGTCGGCCGGCGGTACCGGGACGTCGACGGCCGGCTGGGCCACGGTGGCGGCGTCGGCGGGGTCGGCGTCGGTGTCGCCCCGGCGCGACAGCCGCGACCAGGCACCGGCCGGGCGCGGCGGCAGCGGCGCACCGGCGTCCGGTCCCCCGGCCGGGCCGCCGCCGCGTGCGGCGGGCGGGAGCGGGCCGGTGGCGCCGTCGTCCGGGGGGCCGGCGTGCCGGGCGTACTCGGCGACGGGGTAGTGCGGGGCCGAGGCGCGGTCGATGACCGTCGCCCGGCGGCGCGCCGGGGCCGGGGGGCCACCGGCAGGGCCGCCGAAGGCGGGCGCGGCGGCCGGCGGGATCAGGGGCAGGCGCGGGCGCGGCGCCTGCGGCAGCGAGCTCACCCAGCTGCCGGCCGGCGGCGCGGCAGGCCGGGAGTGCCGACCCCGCCCGGGCGGCGGGGTCGGACCGTTCACGAGCGCCCCCGCTGGGCGTCGAGATAGGCCTGGAGGATGACCACGGCAGCGGCCTGGTCGATCACGGGCCGCTGCTGGCGGCTGTCGAGCCCGCTCGCCCGGAGGGAGTTGGCTGCAGTCACGGTGGAGAGCCTTTCGTCGACGAGGTGCACGGGCACGGCGCCGATGCGCCCACGCAGCTCCCGAGAGTAGGCACGCGCTTCCCGGGCGGAGGCGCCCGACGCACCCGACAGGTGCCGCGGCTCCCCCACGATCACCTCTGTCACCTCGTGTTCCACGACGAGGGCGGCGATGCGGTCCAGATCGCTGCCGTCGCGGGTCCGCTGGACGGTCTCCAGCGGGCTGGCGAGCGTGCCCGTCGGGTCCGACAGCGCCAGGCCGACGCGGACCGTGCCGACGTCGACGCCCAGCCGCCGGCCCTGGGTGGGCTTGCGCGGCGGGATCGGCAGCCCGCCGGGCAGCCCCCGGGACAGGTCGATCTCGCTGGTCTCGTTGCGCACCGGCGGAAAGCCGGCCCGCAGGTCGATCTCCGTCGTGGCGTGCGTCGGCGGCTGCGGCGGCGGGGTCTGCCGGGGCCGCGCCGGCGGCACCGCCGGGCGTCCCTGCACCTTCCGCTCACCCACCGGACCGGTCTCGTCGGGCCGCTGCTCGGGCATCTGCGTCACCTCCGTGCGGCGGTCGAGACCGCCTGCTCGCCGGCCGCCAGGGCCGCGGGGATGCCGCCCGGGTCGGTTCCACCACCCTGGGCGACGTCTGCCTTGCCGCCCCCTCGGCCACCCACCGGCGCCGCGGCCGCGCGCAGCACGTCGTTGGCCGACAGGCCTCGCTGCTGCGCGGCGGGGTTGAGGGCCGCGACGAGTGCCACCTTGCCCCCCGACTCCGACGCGAGCAAGACCACCCCCGGGCGCTCGCCCAGCCGGCCGCGCACGTCGAGGGCGAGGGTGCGCAGGTCGCCCCCGGACAGCCCGGCCGGCGAGCCGGTGACCAGGGCGACGCCGTCGAGGTCGCGGGCGCCGGCGGCCAGCTGCCCGGCAGCGGCCAGCGTCTGCTGCGCGCGCAGCTCCGCGAGCTCCCGGTCGGCGTCGCGCAGCCGGGCCAGCATGCCGCTCACCCGGTCGAGCAGGCCGTCCTGCGGGGTCTTGAGCAGCTCGCCGAGCTGGCGCACCAGGTCGCGCTCGCGGGCCAGGTAGCGGAAGCCCTCGAGGCCGACCGCGGCCTCCACCCGGCGCGAACCGGAGCCCACCGACGACTCGCCGGTGAGCGCCAGCGTGCCGATCTGGGCGCTGCCCTGCACGTGGGTGCCACCGCAGAGCTCGCGGGACCACGGGCCGCCGATCTCGACGACGCGCACCTGCTCGCCGTAGGTCTCGCCGAACAGCGCCAGCGCGCCGAGGGCCTGGGCCTCGGGCAGCGTCATGTACGAGGCGGTGACCCGGTGGTCGGCGCGGACCGCGGCGTTGGCGACGTCCTCGATGTCGGTGCGCTGCTGGGTGCTGAGCGCGCCCTGCCAGGCGAAGTCCAGGCGCAGGTAGCCCGGCCGGTTGTAGGAGCCGGACTGCAGCGCCTGCGGGCCGAGCACCTGGCGCAGCGCCGCGTGCACCACGTGGGTGCCCGAGTGCGCCTGGCACGCCGACAGCCGCCACTCGCGGTCGACCTCGGCGGTCAGCTCCGCACCCTCGCGCAGCTCGCCCTCCAGCACCCGCACCTGGTGCACGACCAGGCCCTTGACCGGGCGCTGGACGTCGAGCACCTCCGCGCGGCCGCCGTCCCAGGTGAGCAGGCCGGCGTCGGCCACCTGCCCGCCCGACTCGGCGTAGAACGGCGTCCGGTCCAGCACGACGCGGGTGACCTCGCCCGGCCCGGCCGGGGCGGCCGGGCCGGCGTCGTCGCCGGCGAGCTCGGCGACCAGGCCGAGCACGCGCGAGTCGGTGCGCAGGGTGTCGTAGGCCTGCCAGTCGGTGGGGCCGTGGTCGGCCAGCAGCCGCCGGTAGGCCAGGACGTCGACCGACCCCGTGCGCTTGGCGCGGGCGTCGGCGCGGGCCCGGTCGCGCTGCTGCTGCATGAGCGCGCGGAAGCCCGCCTCGTCGACCGTGACGCCCTGCTCGGCGGCCATCTCCAGCGTCACGTCGATGGGGAAGCCGTAGGTGTCGTGCAGCGAGAACGCCTGCTCGCCGGAGAGCGCAGGCGTGCCCGCCTTCTTGGCCTGGGCCACGGCGGTGTCGAACAGCGCCGTGCCGGAGGTGAGGGTGCGCCGGAACGCCTCCTCCTCGGCGTAGGCGACGCCGGAGATGCGGGCGAAGTCGGTCGCCAGCTCCGGGTAGCTGGCGCTCATCGCGTCGCGGGAGACCGGCAGCAGCTCGGGGAGGGTGGCCTCGTCGACGCCGAGCAGCTTCATCGAGCGGACGGCGCGGCGCAGCAGCCGGCGCAGGATGTAGCCGCGGCCCTCGTTGCCCGGGGTGACGCCGTCGCCGATGAGCATCAGGCCGCTGCGCACGTGGTCGGCGACCACGCGCAGCCGCACGTCGTCGTCGGGCTTCTGCCCGTAGGTGACCCCGGCGAGCTCGGCGGCCCGGTGCAGCACCGGGGCGACCTCGTCGATCTCGTACATGTTGTCGACGCCCTGCAGCAGGTAGGCCACCCGCTCCAGGCCCATGCCGGTGTCGATGTTCTTCTTGGGCAGCTCGCCGACGATCCGGAAGTCCTCCTTGCTCCGGACGTCGGTGAGCTCGTACTGCATGAAGACGAGGTTCCAGATCTCCAGGAACCGGTCGCCGGCGGTGTCGACCAGCGGGCCGCCGTCGGGGCCGTACTCCGGCCCCCGGTCGACGTAGATCTCCGAGCACGGGCCGCCGGGGCCCTCGGCCCCGGTGTGCCAGTAGTTGTCCTTCTTGCCCAGCCGCTGGATGCGCTCCTTGGGCAGCCCGGCGATCCGGTGCCAGGCGTCGGCGGCCTCGTCGTCGTCCAGGTAGACGGTCACCCAGATGCGCTCGGGGTCGAAGCCCAGCCCGCCGTCCTCGACCCGGCCGGTGACCAGGTCCCAGGCGTGCTGGATCGCTCCCTCCTTGAAGTAGTCACCGAAGGAGAAGTTGCCGTTCATCTGGAAGAACGTGCCGTGCCGGGTGGTCTTGCCCACCTCCTCGATGTCGAGGGTGCGGACGCACTTCTGCACGCTGGTCGCGCGCGGGAAGGGCGCGGGCTCGCGACCGGTCAGGTACGGGATGAACGGGACCATGCCGGCCACCGTGAACAGCAGCGAGGGGTCCGGGGAGACCAGCGAGGCGCTGGGGACGACGGTGTGGCCGCGGGAGGCGAAGTGCTCGAGGAAGCGGCGGCGGATCTCGGCGGTCTGCATGTCCTACTCGGTTGTCCGGTGGTGCGGGGAGGGAGTCAGCGGTCGGCCGCGTGCGCGCCGCGCCGACCGGGCAGCTCCACCTGGTCGCGCTCCGGGAGCGGCGCGTCCAGCCCGGTGCCGGCGCGCAGCTCGGCCTCGCGGGCGGCGGCCGCCGCGCGCACGTCGGCACCGAAGTCGCCGATCGCGTCGGCGAGGTCGCGCAGGCCGTCGACCAGGGAGGCCGCGATGCCCTGCGGGGTCAGCTTCTCCGCGGCCCGGGAGAGCTTGCGGACGACGAGCGCGCCGATGGTGATGCCCATGGCCAGCCAGAACAGCCGGCGCATCAGGCGGCCCGCCGGGCGGCGCGGCGCTCGCGGCGCGCGGCCTTGTCACGGGCGGCGGCCTCGGCGATCGCCTGGCCCTCGCGCTTCTTGCGGGCGGCGCTGCGCACGCCGTAGCTGAACGCGGCCACCTTGATCAGCGGGCTGCCGATGGTGGCGGCCACGACGCTGGTCAGCGCGGCGACGTTGCTCGACACGTTGGCGGCGTTCCCGGTGATGTCGTCGACCCGCTCGAGATTGCTGTTGACGTGGGCGACCGTGGTCGACGCCTGGCTCAGGATCGGTGCGCTCTGCTCCCGGGCCTGGCGGATGGTCAGCGTCGCCTCGTCGAGGGTGCGCCCCAGCTTGAGCAGCGGGATGGCGAGCAGCACCACGAGCAGCACCAGCGCCAGCGCTGCGATGAGTCCGGCCCACTCTCCTGCGGACACGCGGGATCTCCTGTTCCTCGGTGGTCGCCCCCGACGGCGGCGCCCGGCGTGGTCACAGTAGTCGGGGGGCCGCCCGGCCGTCCGCCGCGTGCCGACCTCTGGGGACGGTGGGGCTGGTGGTCAGCGCGACCGGGACGGTCGCCTGACGATGACCGCGGTCAGGCTCCGCGCCCCGGTCCGCTCCTCGCTCGTTCCTCGCTGCGATGCTCCCGGAGCTGTCGCCTGACGATGACCCTGGTCAGACTCCGCGCCCCGGTCCGCTCCTCGCTCGTTCCTCGCTGCGATGCTCCCGGAGCTGTCGCCTGACGATGACCCCGGTCAGGCTCCGCGCCCCGGTCCGCTCCTCGCTCGTTCCTCGCTGCGATGCTCCCGGAGCTGTCGCCTGACGATCGCGCGCAGCTTGGCCAGCCGCGCCCCGATCGGGCCCTCCGCCCCGCGCGCCGTCGGCCGGTAGTAGTCCTTGCCGACGAGCGCGTCCGGCGGGTACTGCTGCGGCACGACGCCGTCGGGATGGGCGTGCGGGTAGACGTAGGTCTGGGCGTGGCCCAGCTTCTTGGCCCCGGCGTAGTGCCCGTCGCGCAGGCCGGGCGGCACCGGACCGGCCAGCCCGGCGCGGACGTCGGCCACCGACTCCCCCATCGCCACGGTGATCGCGTTCGACTTCGGCGCGGTGGCCAGGTGCACCACCGCCTGGGCCAGCGGGAAGTGCCCCTCGGGCATGCCGATGAAGGCGACCGCCTCGGCCGCGGCGACCGCGGTCAGGAGCGCCGTGGGGTCGGCCATGCCGATGTCCTCGCTGGCGGAGATGACCAGCCGGCGGGCGATGAAGCGGGGATCCTCCCCCGCCTCGACCATGCGGGCCAGGTAGTGCAGCGCGGCGTCGACGTCGCTGCCGCGGATGCTCTTGATCAGCGCGCTGGCGACGTCGTAGTGCTGGTCGCCCTGCCGGTCGTAGCGCACCGCGGCCTGCGCGACCGCCGTCTCCAGGGTCGCCAGGTCGATCTCGGTGGTGCCGGCGGCCAGCGCCGCCCCGGCCCCGGACTCCAGCGCGGTCAGCGCCTTGCGCCCGTCGCCGCCGGCGATGCGGACCAGGTGCTCCTCGGCGTCGGCGCTCAGCGTCACCGCGCCACCGAGGCCGCGCTCGCTGGTCAGGGCACGCCGCAGCAGGGAGCGGACGTCGTCGTCGGCCAGCGGCTGCAGCGCCAGCACCAGGCTGCGTGAGAGCAGCGGGCTGACCACGGAGAAGAAGGGGTTCTCGGTGGTCGCGGCGATGAGGCTGACGATGCGGTCCTCGACCGCCGACAGCAGCGAGTCCTGCTGGGTCTTGGAGAAGCGGTGCACCTCGTCGATGAACAGCACGGTGCGCCGGCCGGCGAAGGTGAGCTCGCGCTTGGCCGCGGTGATGACCGCCCGGACCTCCTTGACCCCGGAGTCGAGGGCCGAGAGCTGGACGAACTGCCGCTTGGTGGCCAGGGAGATGACGTGCGCCAGCGTGGTCTTGCCGGTGCCGGGCGGGCCGTAGAGCACCAGCGACATCGGCTCGTCGGACTCCACCAGCCGGCGCAGCGGTGCGCGGTCGCCGAGCAGGTGCCGCTGGCCCACGACCTCGTCCAGCGAGCGCGGGCGCATGCGGACGGCCAGCGGCGCGCCGGGGTCGACCGCGGCCTCGGCGCCGTCGGCCGGGCCGGGGTCGTCGAACAGCGAGCTCACGGCGTCCCCGGTTCGCTCCCGCGGAGCGCTCGGCTCCTCGGTCGCCGGCGCTCCCTGCGATGCTCACGCCCCTGTCCACTCACGGGTACCGACGCTACCCGCGGGGCACGACACCTCTGTGCAGACCAGACGCATCGGAGACACGACCGTCAGCGCCATCGGCCTGGGCGCCATGCCGCTGTCCACCAAGACCGACCGGCCCTCCCCCGAGGCGGCCGAGGCGGTGGTGCACGCCGCGCTGGACGCCGGGGTCACGCTGATCGACACCGCCGACGCCTACGCCGCCGACGAGTCCGAGTTCGGGCACAACGAGACCCTCGTCGCACGGGCGCTGGCCTCCTACGGGGGCGACACCTCGGGGGTCCTCGTGGCCACCAAGGGCGGCCACACCCGCCGCGGCAGCGACTGGGAGCTCGACGGCTCCCCCGCCTACCTGCGGCGGGCCGCCGAGGCCTCGCTGCGGCGGCTCGGCGGCGACGCCATCGGCCTCTACCAGTTCCACCGGCCCGACCCGGCCACGCCGTGGGAGGAGTCGATGGGTGCGCTGCGGGCGCTCGCCGACGACGGCCTGGTGCGCATGGTCGGCATCTCCAACGCCGACATCGCGCAGATCGACGTCGCCCGCTCGATCGTCGGGCCGGCGCTGGTCAGCGTGCAGAACCAGTTCTCGCCCGGCTGGCGGTTCTCCGCCGACGAGGTGGACCACTGCGCCGCCCACGGGCTGGCCTTCCTCCCCTGGAGCCCGTTCGGCGGGGTGTCGGCGGCCGGCTCGCTGGACGCGACCGCGCCTGCGTTCGCCGAGGTCGCCGCCGAGCTCGGCGTGTCGGTGTACCGGGTGACGCTGGCCTGGCACCTGGCCCGCGCCGACGTCGTCGTCCCCATCCCGGGGGCCTCCCGGCCGGAGTCGATCCGCGACTCCGCCGCCGCGGCCGACCTGCAGCTGACCGCGGAGCAACTGGCCCGGCTGGACGCCTGAGCGCGGTCAGGAGGGCCGGTCGACCAGGGTCGAGAGGACGATGAGCGTGCGCGTCCGGGCGATGGTCGGCGCCCGGCGCAGCCGCTCGACGACCTGCTCGAGGTGGGCGATGCCCCGGACCCGCACCCGCACCACGGCGTCCGGCTCGCCGGAGACGGTGAACGCCGACACGACCTCGTCGATCGCCAGCACGGCCCCCCGGACGTCGGTGGGTGCCGTGCGGTCGGTGCAGTAAATCTCCACCAGGGCCTCGAGGTCCTCGCTCATCCGGCGGGGGTCGACCCGGGCCGCGTAGCCGGTGATGACGCCGGCCGCCTCCAGCCGGTCCACCCGCCGCTTGACCGCACTGGCCGACAGGCCCGCCTCGCGCCCGATGTCGGCGAAGCTGCGCCGCGCGTCCGCCCGCAGCGACGCAACGATCGTGCGGTCGATCTCGTCGAGGGGATGCATGCGTTGCATCGCGCGACGGTTGCATGCCCGCAGCGTTGTGTCACCGGCCGACCGCGCGCACCGTTCCCCCATGACCGCCACCGTCACCGCCGTTCCCCCCGTCGCCACGGGCACCGAGCTGGTGCTGGACGGGGCCTCGCTCACCGTCGCCGACGCGCTCGACGTCGCCCGCCGCGCCCGCACCGTGCGCCTGGCACCCGCGGCGCGGACCGCCGTGGCCGCGGCGCGCGAGCTCAAGCAGCGCCTCATCGCCGAGGAGACGCCCATCTACGGCGTCACCACGGGGTTCGGCGACTCCGCCCACCGCCAGATCGCGCCCGGGAAGGCCGCGGCGCTGCAGCAGAACATGCTGCGCTTCCTGGGCTGCGGCACCGGTCCGGTCGCGCCGCCCGAGGTCACCCGCGTGACGATGCTGCTCCGCGCCAACTGCCTGGCCAAGGGCAACTCCGGGGTGCGCCCCGAGCTGGTCGACCGGCTGCTGACCCTGCTCGCCGAGGACGTCCTGCCGCTCATCCCCGAGCGCGGCTCGTGCGGGGCGAGCGGGGACCTCGTCCCCCTGTCCTACGTCGGCCGGACCCTGGTCGGGGAGACCGACGTCCTGCACCGGGGCCGGGTGCGCCCGGCCGCCGAGGTGCTGCCCGACCTGGGCCTCGAGCCGCTGGTGCTGGAGGCCAAGGAGGGCCTGGCCCTCACCAACGGCACCTCCTTCATGAGCGCCTTCGCCTGCCTCGCGGTCGGCGCGGCCACCGAACTGGCCGCGGTGTGCGACCTGCTGACCGCCATGGCGTCGGAGGCCCTGCTCGGCAACCGCGGCCACTTCACCGAGTTCCTCTTCGCGCGGGCCAAGCCGCACGGCGGCATGGTCACCAGCGCGGCGAACGTCCGGACGATCCTCGCCGGCTCCCACCTGGCGCTCGACAGCGAGGAGCTGTTCGCCGGGGGCATGGGGTCCCACACCTTCCTCGAGCTGGACCGGCAGGTCCAGGACAAGTACTCGATCCGCTGCGCCCCACACGTGACCGGCGTGCTCCGCGACGTGCTCACCTGGGTCGGCGAGTGGGTGGCCACCGAGATCAACTCCTCCGACGACAACCCCCTGTTCGACGTCGGAGGCGGCCGGGTGCAGAGCGGAGGCAACTTCTACGGCGGGCACATGGGGCAGGCGATGGACTCGCTGAAGGTCGCCGTCGCCAACGTCTGCGACCTGCTCGACCGCCAGCTCGAGCTGCTCGTCGACGAGAAGTTCAACGCCGGGCTCACCCCCAACCTGGTGCCCCGCTGGACCGCCGACGACGAGCAGGCCGGCCTGCACCACGGCTTCAAGGGCATGCAGCTGTGCTCGTCGGCCATGACCGCCGAGGCGCTGAAGCTGTCCTCCCCCGCGACGGTGCACTCGCGGTCCACCGAGTGCCACAACCAGGACAAGGTCTCGATGGGCACGATCGCCGCCCGGGACGCCCGGACGATCGTCGAGCTGGCCCAGGACGTCGCCGCCGTCCACCTGATCGCCGTCTGCCAGGCCCTGGAACTGCGCGGGCTGGACCGGGCCAGCGAGGTCAGCCGGGAGGCCGTCCGGCTGGTCCGGGAGCGGATCGCCTTCCTCGACCGGGACCGGTGCATGGACGCCGACGTCGCCGCGGCCGCCGAGCTCATCCGCTCCGGCGCTCTGTCCGCGCTGGTCATCGGCGCACAGACCTCGACCTCCACCTGAGGGTGAGGGCGGGCGGGCGTGCAGCCGCTGCAGACGCCGGGCGGCTCCGCTGGGGTCGGCCTCAGCCGCCGCTCACGGCGGAGGGGCGGCCGCCGGTTCCTCCGCCCGGTTCGCGCGCACGGACCCGAGGACCACTGCCACCAGCAGCGCGACCACCACCGCCACCACCCAGGGCAGGAGGTCGCGGTTGGCCGGCGAGTACGCCAGACCGAAGACCTGGGCGGCCCCGGCGAGGGAGTCCAGCAGGCTGTTCGGCAGCCCGGCCCCCGAGCGGAGCAGGGGCTGGAGGTAGCCGATCGCGGTCAGCAGCGGCCCCACCGACCACGCCAGCAGCACCAGCAGCGGCCACCACGCCAGCCGGGACAGCGGCCGCGCCCCCGCCAGCAGCAGCGACACCGCCAGGACGGCCGCGCCCAGCCAGCGCGTCAGGAGGTCGATCCAGGTGGTCGCGCCGACGCCCGCGGCGTAGCCGGCCCCGAGGAACAGCGACCACGTCCAGCCGGGCAGGACGGCGCTGAGCACGGCCAGCGCCGGCGCGGCACCGGCCGGGCCGGCCGCCGACACCGCGCCCAGCCCCCACCCGGTGAGCGCCAGCAGCACGGTGCCGACGGCCAGGCCGCTCACCACCCGGCCGTCGGAGTCGAAGCCACCGGCCCCGTCGAGCGCCGTCACCGACTGCACGACGGTGACCAGCACCGCGAGCCCCACGCCGCCCCCGGTGGCCAGGACGGCCAGACCCCGGCGTCCCGGCTCGGCCATCAGGCACAGCAGCCCGGCGACCAGGCCACCGAGGAGCGCACCGATCACCAGCTGCGTCAGCGACGCCGTCCGCAGGGGCAGGGCCGCCCAGGTCCCCCCGGCGGTGCCGGCCAGCCCGGCGACCAGCCACGGCAGGAAGCCGACGGCCCACCAGGCCAGCGCGGCCAGCGGCAGCAGCAGCCACGCCGGCAGCCCGCGGGCACCGGCCGCCGAGGGGGCAGGGGCCGGGGGCGCGAGCGGGGCGAAGGTCACGGCGGCGTCAGCGTCCCAGCACCTGGCGCAGCGCGGCGAGCACCAGGGCGACGGTGTCCGGCCGCGCGTTGTGGCCCATGAGGCCGATCCGCCAGACGGTCGCGGCGTAGGCGCCGACCCCGCCGCCGATCTCGAGGTCGTAGCGCTCCAGGAGCTCCTTGCGCACCGCCGCGGAGTCCACGCCGTCGGGCACCGTCACCGTCGTCAGCTCGGGCAGCCGGTGCCCCTCGGCGGCGAACAGCTCGAGCCCCAGCTCCTGGAGGCCCTCCTGCAGCAGCCGGCCGGCCTCGGCGTGCCGGGCGTGGACGGCGTCCAGGCCCTCGTCGAGCACCCGGCCGAGCGCGGCGTTCAGCGCCACGACCATCCCGGTGGGTGCCGTGTGGTGGTAGGTGCGGCCACCGGAGCCGGCCGCCTCGCCGGCGTAGCCGCCGAGCATCCCGAGGTCGAGGTACCAGCTCTGCGGCTTCTCGATCCGCCGTGCCCACGCCCGGTCGTTGATCGTGAACGGCGCGAGCCCCGGGGCCATGCCCAGGCACTTCTGCGAGCCGGAGTAGGCGAGGTCGACGCCCCACTCGTCCAGCTGCACCGGGATGCCGCCCAGCGAGGTGACGCAGTCGGCCAGCAGCAGGGCCTCGCCCTTGCCCTCGGCCAGCGGCGCGAGGTCGGAGCGCACCCCGGTCGAGGTCTCGGCGTGCACCGCGGCGATCAGCTTCGGGGACGGGTGGGCGGCCAGCACGCGCTCGGCGTCGACCGGCCGGCCCCACTCGTGCTCGACCCGCACCACCTCGGCGCCGCAGCGCGCGGCGACGTCGGCCATGCGCTCGCCGAACAGGCCGTTGACCGCGACGACGGCGACGTCACCCGGGCCGACGGTGTTGACGAACGCCGCCTCCATGCCCGCCGACCCGGTGGCCGACAGGGGCAGCGTGCGCCGGTTCGCCGTCCCGAACAGCTGCCGCAGCCGCTCGGAGGTCTGGTCGAGGACGTCGAGGAAGACCGGGTCGAGGTGGCCCAGCAGCGGCTCCCCGAGGGCGACGGTCGCCTCCGGGTAGGGGTTGGAGGGGCCGGGTCCGAGCAGGGTGCGAGCGCGCAGCGGCATGCTGGGCAACCTACCCACCGCGCCCGGAGACGCCGCTCACCACCGCGTTGCGGGCGTTCCTCGTGCACTGCGGGCGCTGCAGCGCCGGCAATCCACGAGGAACCCCGGCGATGTCCCTCGGGCAGGCCTACTTCGTGGGGTCGCTCGGCCCCGGGGAACCCGGCTCACCGGGCAGCGCCGGCTCCTCCGGCGTCGCGTCGATCCCGGCCTCCTTGCGCTGCGCCTCGGAGATCGGCGTCGGCGCCCCGGTCAGCGGGTCGAACCCGGCACCGGTCTTCGGGAACGCGATGACCTCGCGGATCGAGTCCACGCCCGACAGCAGCGCGGTGAGCCGGTCCCAGCCCAGCGCGGCACCCGCGTGCGGCGGCGGGCCGTAGGCGAACGCCTCGAGGAAGAAGCCGAACCGCTCGCGGGCCTCCTCGCGGGACATGCCGAGGGTCTCGAACACCCGCTCCTGCAGGCCGGCGTCGTGGATGCGCACCGAGCCGCTCATGACCTCGTTGCCGTTGATCACCATGTCGTATGCGTCGGACAGCGCCGCGCCCTTGTCCTCGGCGAACCGCTCCCGCCACTCGGGCGTGGGCGAGGTGAACGGGTGGTGCATGAAGGTCCAGTCGCCGTCCTCGGTCTCCTCGAACATCGGGAAGTCGACGACGAACAGGAACGACCAGGTGCCGGGCTCGATGAGCTCCAGCCGCCGGGCGATCTCGTTGCGGGCGGCGCCGAGCAGCTCCTGCGACGTCCGGCGGGCACCGGCGGCGAAGAACACGCAGTCCCCCGGCTCGGCGCCCACGGCCTCGACCAGGCCGGCGCGCTCGGTCTCGGAGATGTTCTTGGCCACCGGCCCGCCGAGCGTGCCGTCCTCGGCGATCGTCACGTAGGCCAGGCCGCGGGAGCCGCGCGAGCGGGCCCAGTCCTGCCAGGCGTCGAACGCCCGCCGCGGCTGCGAGCCACCGCCGGGCATGACCACGGCACCGACGTAGGGCGCCTGGAACACCCGGAACGGCGTCTCGGCGAAGAACGACGTCAGCTCGGTCAGCTCGATGCCGAACCGCAGGTCGGGCTTGTCCGAGCCGAAGCGGTCCATCGCCTCGCGGTAGGTCATCCGCGGGATCTCCGGCACCTCGTAGGAGGCCAGCTCGCGCCACAGCGCGCGGACGACGTCCTCGGCGATGGCCAGCACGTCGTCCCGCTCGACGAAGCTCATCTCGAAGTCCAGCTGGGTGAACTCCGGCTGCCGGTCGGCGCGGAAGTCCTCGTCCCGGAAGCAGCGGGCGATCTGGTAGTAGCGCTCCAGGCCGCCGATCATCAGCAGCTGCTTGAACAGCTGCGGCGACTGCGGGAGCGCGTACCACTTGCCCGGCTGCAGCCGCACGGGGACGACGAAGTCCCGCGCGCCCTCGGGCGTCGAGCGGGTGAGCGTCGGCGTCT
This sequence comes from Blastococcus sp. SYSU D00820, assembly GCF_054050695.1. Taxonomy (NCBI): domain Bacteria; kingdom Bacillati; phylum Actinomycetota; class Actinomycetes; order Geodermatophilales; family Geodermatophilaceae; genus Blastococcus; species Blastococcus sp. SYSU D00820. Next base: position 67,126 of record NZ_JBJGZW010000014.1, on the reverse strand, counting down.
CCACCTCGGTGAACCCGTGCCCGGCCATGACGCCGCGGGCGATCCGGTTGATCTCGCTGCGCAGCCGCATGATCTGCGCCGGGCCCTGCCGGCGCAGGTCGAGGTACCGGAACCGGTAGCGGACGTCGTCGCTGGCGGCCGAGTCGGTCTCCACCGGGAAGGGCAGCGGCGCGGCGGCCGAGAGCACGGTCAGCTCGCCGGCCACGACCTCGATGTCGCCGGTGGGCAGCTCGGGGTTCTCGTTGCCCTCGGGACGGCGGCGCACCTCGCCGGTGACCAGCACGCAGAACTCGTTGCGGAGGGCGTGCGCCTCCTCCTCGCGGACGACGACCTGCACGTAGCCCGAGGCGTCGCGCAGGTCGACGAAGACCACGCCGCCGTGGTCGCGGCGGCGGGCGACCCAGCCGGCGAGGGTGACCTGCGAGCCGGCGTCGGTGCCGCGCAGGGTGCCGGCGTCATGGGTGCGGAGCACGGGGGATCTCTCTCTCGGTGGGGTGGGCTACCAGCGGTCGTGCACGTGCGCGCGGATGCGCTCGTCGTAGAGCCGCTCGAGGTCGGCCAGCTGGCTGTCGGTGAGTGGCGGCAGGTCGGCCGCGGCGACGTTGCCGCGCACCTGCTCGACGGTGCGCGCGCCGGGGATGACGGTGGTGACGCCGGGCTGGTCGATGACCCAGCGCAGCGCGAAGGCCGCCGTCGGGGCGTCGCCGGCGATCGCGGCGACCTCGCGGGCGGCGGCGACGCCGACCTCGAACGGCACGCCGGCGAAGGTCTCGCCGACGTCGAAGGCCTCGCCGTTGCGGTTGAAGTTCCGGTGGTCGTCGGCGGGGAACGTCGTCGACTCGTCGTACTTGCCGGTGAGCAGCCCGCTGGCCAGCGGCACGCGGGCGAGGATGCCGACGCCGGCGCGGGCGGCCGCGGGCAGCAGCTCCTCCAGCGGCTTGCGCCGGAAGATGTTCAGGATGACCTGGATGGTGGCCACGCCCGGGTGCTGCAGGGCGGTGAGGCCCTCGGCGACGGTCTCCACGGACACGCCGTAGGCGGCGATCGAGCCGTCGGCGACGAAGCCGTCGAGCGTGTCGTAGACCCGCTGGTCGGAGTAGACCGCGGTCGGCGGGCAGTGCAGCTGCACCAGGTCGAGGGTCTCCACGCCGAGGTTGCGCCGGCTCCGGTCGACCCAGGCGCGCAGGTTCTCCGGCGTGTACTGGGCGGCCTCGAACGGATCGGCCCGGCGGCCGGCCTTGGTGGCCACGAACGGCCGGTCCGCCCGGGGGGCCAGCGCCTTGCGGATCCGCTCCTCCGAGCGGCCGTCGCCGTAGACGTCGGCGGTGTCGAGCAGGGTCACGCCCGCGTCGAGCGCGGCGTCGAGGACGTCGGCGGCGGTGTCGTCGTCGACGTCCCCCCAGTCGCCGCCGAGCTGCCAGGTGCCCAGGCCGATGACGCTGACGTCGGCCCCCGTCCGGCCCAGGGGCCGCTGTTCCATCGCAGTCACCGCTCCACCGTCGCACGCAGCCGGTCGAACAGCTCCCCGACCGGCACCGCCGTCTGCTCCCCGCTGCGCAGGTCGCGCAGCTGCCCGACGCCGTCGGCCAGGTCGCGCTCGCCGATGACCACCGCGTGGCTGGCGCCGGACCGGTCGGCGGCCTTCATGGCGCCCTTGAGCCCGCGGTCGCCGTAGACGGTGTCGGCGGCGATGCCGGCCGCCCGCAGCTGCCCGACCAGCCGGACGGCGATCCGCTTGGCCTCGGCCCCCAGCGGGACGACGAAGGCCTGCACCCCGGCGCTCGTGCCGATGTCGAGGCCCTCGGCCTGCACGGCCAGCAGCGTGCGGTCCACGCCGACGGCGTAGCCGATGCCCGAGACGTCCGGCCCGCCCAGCGCCGCCGACAGCCCGTCGTAGCGGCCGCCGCCGCCGATGGCCGACTGCGCGCCGAGGCCGGAGTGGACGAACTCGAACGTCGTCTTCGTGTAGTAGTCCAGCCCGCGGACCAGCCGCGGTGCCTCGGTCCAGGTGACCCCGAGGTCGGACAGGTGTTGGCGGACGGCGTCGTAGTGCGCCTTCGTCGAGTCCGAGAGGTGGTCGACCATCAGCGGCGCGTCGTCGAGCTGCGCCTGCACCTCGGGCCGCTTGTCGTCGAGCACCCGCAGCGGGTTGATCGCCGCCCGGCGCCGCGTCTCCTCGTCGAGGTCGAGCTTGTCCAGGTAGGCGACGAGCAGCTCGCGGTACTGCGGCCGGCAGGTGGCGTCGCCGAGCGAGGTGAGCAGCAGCTCGAAGTCGGTCAGGCCGAGGTCGCGGAAGCCCTGCACGCCCAGGGCGACGACCTCGGCGTCCAGCGCAGGGTCGTCGAGGCCGAGGGCCTCCATGTCGACCTGGGTGAAGTGCCGGTAGCGGCCGGCCTGGGGCCGCTCGTAGCGGAAGCACGAGCCGACGGTCCACAGCTTCACCGGCAGCGCGCCGGTGTGCAGGCGGTGCTCGATGAACGCGCGCATGAGTCCGGCGGTGAGCTCGGGGCGCAGGGTGAGCGAGCGGCCGCCGCGGTCCTCGAAGGTGTACATCTCCTTCGTCACCACGTCGGTGGACTCCCCCACCCCGCGGGAGAAGACGGCGGTGTCCTCGAACACCGGCGTCTCGACGTAGCCGTAGCCGGCCCGCCGCAGCGGCGCGGTCAGCGCGTCGCGGACGGCCAGGAAGCGCGCCGACTCCGGCGGCAGGGTGTCGAAGGTGCCCTTGGGGGCGGTCAGCCCACTCACAGCGTCCCCCGTTCGACTCCGGACTCGATCCGCTCCCCGGTCGCTGGCGCTCCCTGCGATGCTCCCTCGCCCGTCGTCCTCACAGCCCCCGCCCCTTCGGTGCGCTCGCGGCCTCGGCCAGGTACGGGTTGGTCGCCCGCTCCCGCCCGATCGTGGTGGCCGGGCCGTGGCCGGGCAGCACCACCGTCTCGTCGTCCATCGGGAGGACGACGTCGCGCAGCGAGGTCAGCATCGACGCCCACGACCCGCCCGGCAGGTCCACCCGGCCGACCGACCCGGCGAACAGCACGTCGCCGGCGAGCAGGCCCGGGGCCTCGCCCAGGTCGAGGGAGAACATGACCGAGCCCTCGGTGTGCCCGGGCGCGTGCCGCACGGTCAGTTCGACGCCGGCCAGTGACAGCACCGCGCCGTCGTCCAGCCGCCGGACCTCGGTCGGGTCGGGCATGCGCACGCCGCTGACCAGCGGGGCCAGCGCCGGCCCGTGCCAGCGGGCCGGGTCCTCGACCATGCCGAGGTCGGCCGGGTGCAGGTAGGCGGGGATGTCGTAGCCCTCGCAGACGGGCACCACGGAGAAGGTGTGGTCGAGGTGGCCGTGGGTCAGCACCACCGCGACGGGCTTGAGCCCGTCGTCGGCGAGCATCCGGGCCAGCGGTTCGACCGCGTCCATGCCGGGGTCGACGACGACGCACTCCTGCCCCGGTCCGGGGGCCACCGCGTAGCAGTTGGTGCCGAAGGCACCGGCCGGGAACGAGCGGATGAGCACCCGTGCAGGTTACGCGCGGGTGATCACGCCGCTCCGGGCCCCGACGGATGACCGGGGACTGCCAGCCTCGCCACCTAGACTCGCCCACCGACACGCGCGTGGACCGCCCCGTCGACCGGGGCCGGTGTCCCGTGCCGCCCGCAGCCACGTACGTCCGAGGAGTCCGACCCCGTGCCGACCAACAAGCAGCGCCGGCAGGCCGCCCAGCGGCACCTGCAGCGTCAACTCGAGCGCCGCGCCGAGCTTTCCCGCAAGCGGCGGCGCAACCTGCTCGTCGTCGTCACGGTGGCCGCGGTGGTGCTCGTCGCCGGCGCGGTGTGGCTGCTCACCGGCGTCGGCGGCGACGAGGACACCTCGACCGCATCCGACCCGACCGGCACCAGCAGCGCCCCCGCGGCCGAGGGCCCGCAGCAGCCGACCGTCAATCCCGACGGCACCGTGGCGTGCGACTACGCCCCCGACGGCTCGGGCGTCGACGTCGGCCTCCCCCCGACGCCCGAGGCGACTCCCGCGCAGGGCACCTCGACGCTGCTCATGAGCACCACCCAGGGCGACCTGACCCTCACGCTGGACCGCGCGAAGGCGCCGTGCGCGGCGGCGAGCATGGCCTACCTGGCCTCGGTGCAGTTCTTCGACGGCAGCCCCTGCCACCGCGAGGTCAACCAGCCGACCTTCGGCGTGCTGCAGTGCGGTGACCCGACCGGCACCGGCACCGGCGGCCCCGGGTACCGGTTCTACGAGGAGATCCCCGAGGGCACCACGTACCCGGCGGGCACCATTGCGATGGCCAACAGCGGCGCCCCCGGCTCGACCGGCAGCCAGTTCTTCCTCTGCTTCGTCGACACCGAGCTGCCGCCGTCCTACACGCCGGTGGGCACCGTCGACGCCGCCGGTCTGCAGGTGCTGCAGACCATCGCGGCGGCCGGCAACGACGGCTCCTTCGAGCCGAGCCCGGGCGGCGGCGCGCCGAACCTGCCGGTCACCATCAACTCGATGACGGTCGTCGGATGACCCGGCTGCGGGCCGCCGCGCTCGCCGGCCTGGCCGTCCTCGGCCTCGCCGCCTGCAGCGAGTCGGTGACGGGGCAGGCCTCCCCCGCCTCGACCGGCGCATCGACCTCGACCTCGGCGTCGGCCTCGGCCTCAGACAGCCCGGCCACGCCGTCGGAGGGCGCCGGCGAGGGGAGCGGCTCCAGCGAGGGGACCACGACCTGCGAGTGGCTGCCCTCCCGCAGCCCGAACGCGATCGACGTCGGCACCCCGCCGGAGGAGGTGCCGGCCACCGGCACCACCGAGCTGGTCATGACCCTCGGGCAGGGCGAGCTGCAGGTGACGCTGGACCAGGAGGGCGCCCCCTGCGCGTCGGCCAGCATGGTGCACCTGGCCGAGGAGGGCTTCTTCGACGGCAGCCCCTGCCACCGCGAGGTCAACCAGCCGACCTTCGGCGTCCTGCAGTGCGGCGACCCGACCGGCACCGGCAGCGGCGGCCCGTCCTACCGGTTCGCCGAGGAGGTCAGCTCCTCGACGACCTACCCGGCCGGCACGGTGGCGATGGCCAACAGCGGCAGCCCGGCCTCGACCGGCAGCCAGTTCTTCATCTGCTTCGTCGACACCGAGCTGCCGCCGGCCTACACGGCGGTGGGCACGGTCGACGCCGCCGGGCTGGCGGTGCTCGAGCAGATCGCGGCGGCCGGCAACGACGGCTCCTTCGAGCCCAGCCCCGGCGGCGGGGCCCCGAACGTGCCGGTGACCATCCTCTCGGCGACGGTGACCGGGTGAGGCGGCCGCTCCTCCTCGCCGCTGCCGCGCTCCCGCTGCTCGTCGGCTGCACCGCCACCGTCGACGGCACGGCCACCGCGGCGGTGGAGCCGGTCACCCTGGCCGGCACCGAGGTCGCCGACTACGCCGCCGGCCAGCAGCACGTGCGGACGACGGTCGACTACGCCGAGAGCCCGCCGGTGGGCGGCCCGCACGCACCGAGCTGGGCCGACTGCACCGGCAGCGTCTACGACGAGCCGATCGCCGACGAGTACGCCGTCCACTCCCTGGAGCACGGCGCGGTCTGGATCACCTACGACCCCGACCTCGCCTCGGCCGACGACGTCGCGGCGCTGGAGGCTCTCACCGAGGGCGGCACGTACCGGATGCTCTCGCCCTATCCGGGGCTGGGCACGCGGGTGTCGCTGCAGGCCTGGAACCACGCCCTGCCGCTGGACGACGTCGCCGACCCGCGGCTCGAGCAGTTCCTCGAGCTGCTCACGGTCAACCCCGACACCACCCCGGAGGTCGGCGCGACCTGCGAGAACCCGGGTTTCCTGAGCGACCCGGTCACGCCCTAGGCGGTCACGCGCTCCACGTCGAAGACCCCGTCGACGTTGCGCACCGTCTGCAGCACCGCACCCAGGTGCGCGGGGTCGGCCAGCTCGAAGGTGAACCGGCTGATCGCCACCCGGTCGCGGCTGGTCTGCACCGACGCGGACAGGATGTTGACCCGCTCGTCGGCCAGCGCCTTGGTGACGTCGGACAGCAGCCGGTGCCGGTCCAGCGCCTCGACCTGGATGGAGACGAGGAACATCGACCCGGGCTGGCTGGCCCACTCGACCTCGACCAGCCGCTCGGGCTTGCGCTCGAGGTCCTCGGCGTTGGTGCAGTCGCGGCGGTGCACGCTGACCCCGCCGCCGCGGGTGACGAAGCCGAGGATGGCGTCGCCGGGCACCGGGGTGCAGCACTTGGCGAGCTTGGCCCACACGTCGCTCATCCCGTGCACGACGACACCGGGGTCGCCGCTGGCCGAGCGACGCTGCACCGGGCGGCGGGTCGGGATGGCGGTCTCGGCGATGTCCTCGACCGCGCCCTCGGTGCCGCCCAGCGCGGCCATCAGCTTCTCGACCACCGAGGCGGCCGAGATCTGGCTCTCCCCCACCGCCGCGTAGAGGGCGGTGACGTCGGCGTAGCGGAGGTCCTTGGCGAGGGTGGACAGCGCCTCCCCGCCCAGCAGGCGCTGCAGCGGCAGGCCCGCCTTGCGCATGGCGCGGGTCAGGGCCTCCTTGCCGGCCTCGACGGCGTCCTCGCGGCGTTCCTTGGTGAACCACTGCCGGATCTTGGTGCGCGCCCGCGACGAGCCGACGAAGGACAGCCAGTCCTGCGAGGGGCCGGCCGTGGCCGAGCGCGAGGTGAAGATCTCGACGACGTCGCCGTTGGACAGCTTGCTGTCGAGGGAGACCAGCGCGCCGTTCACCCGGGCGCCGATGCAGCGGTGCCCGACCTCGGTGTGCACCGCGTAGGCGAAGTCGACCGGGGTGGAGTCGCCGGGCAGGCTGACCACGTCGCCCTTGGGCGTGAAGACGAAGACCTCCTGGGGACCGAGGTCGTAGCGCAGCGTCTCCAGGAACTCGCCGGGCTCCTGCGCCTCGCGCTGCCAGTCCAGCAGCTGGCGCAGCCACAGCATGTCGTCGGGCGACCCGACCTTGCTGCTGGCCGCGAAGTCCCGCCCGCCCGCGGCCTTGGCCTTCTCCTTGTACTTCCAGTGCGCCGCGATGCCGTACTCGGCGGTGCGGTGCATGTCGTGGGTGCGGATCTGCAGCTCGACCGGCTTGCCCTGCGGGCCGATCACCGTCGTGTGCAGCGACTGGTACATGTTGAACTTCGGCATCGCCACGAAGTCCTTGAAGCGCCCGGGGACCGGCTGCCAGTGGGCGTGCATGATGCCCAGCGCCGCGTAGCAGTCGCGTACCGAGTCGACCAGGATCCGGATGCCGACGAGGTCCCAGATGTCGGTGAAGTCCCGGCCGCGGACGATCATCTTCTGGTAGATCGAGTAGTAGTGCTTGGGCCGGCCGGTGACGACCGCCTCGATCTTCGCGGCCTTGAGCTGGTCGGTCACCGCGGAGGTGACCTCGGCCAGGTAGGTGTCGCGCGACGGCGCGCGCTCGGCCACCAGCCGGACGATCTCGTCGTAGCGCTTGGGGTACAGCGTGGCGAACGCGAGGTCCTCGAGTTCCCACTTGATGGTGTTCATGCCCAGCCGGTGGGCCAGCGGCGCGAGGATCTCCAGCGTCTCGCGGGCCTTCTTCTCCTGCTTCTCCGGCGGGAGGAACCGCAGGGTGCGCATGTTGTGCAGCCGGTCGGCGAGCTTGATGACCAGCACCCGCGGGTCGCGGGACATCGCGACGATCATCTTGCGGATCGTCTCGGCCTGGGCGGCGTCCCCGAGCTTGACCTTGTCGATCTTGGTGACGCCGTCGACGAGGTGGGCGACCTCCGGCCCGAAGTCGCCGGCGATGGTCTCCAGGGTGACGCCGGTGTCCTCCACCGTGTCGTGCAGCAGCGCGGCCACCAGCGTGGTGGTGTCCATCCCGAGGCCGGCGAGGATCGTGGCCACGGCCAGCGGATGGGTGATGTAGGGGTCGCCGCTCTTGCGCTTCTGCGCCGCGTGCGCCGCCTCGGCGACGTCGTAGGCGCGCTGCAGGACGGCGAGGTCGGCCTTGGGATGGCTCTGCCGGTGCAGCGCCGCCAGCGGCTCCAGCACCGGACGCACGACGCCGCTGCGCTGGCCGGCGACGATCCGGCGGGCCAGCCGGTCGCGGACCCGGCGCCGCGGCGGCTCGTTCTCGGCCGGCGGCTCGGAGCCGACGTCGTCGGGACGGCGGACCGCGGGGCGGCTGGGCAGCGGAGCCCGGTCGGGCAGCGGAGCCGGCGGTGTCGACCCAGCGGCGGGCAGCGCGGCCGGTTCGGCGCCGGCGGGGAGGGCGGGCGCCCCGGCGCGCGCGGCAGCCAGTTCGGTGCCGGCGGCGTCGGAGGCCATGGGGAACTCCCGCGGGTTCGAGGAGGAGGACCCTCCCCATCCTAGCCGGGCAGGGTCGTCCCGAGTCGCGCCAGGGAGGTGGTCCCCCTCGCAGGTGGCGGCCCGGGGGCGCGGTGGTTCAGGTGGTCCAGAGGGCGTGCACGGTGTGCGGGGCGATCCGCTGCCGGCCGCCGAGGTCGGCCAGCTCGATGACCACCGACACCGCGGTGACCACCCCGCCGACGCCCTCGACGAGCGCGACGGCCGCCTCCAGCGTGCCGCCCGTGGCGAGCACGTCGTCGACCAGCAGCACGCGCTGCCCGGGCCGGAGCGAGTCGGTGTGCAGCTCGAGGGTCGCCGTCCCGTACTCCAGCGCGTAGTGGGCCGAGACCGTCTCGCGCGGCAGCTTCCCGGCCTTGCGCACCGGCACGACCCCGACACCGGCGTCGAGGGCGACCGCGGCGGCGAGCAGGAAGCCGCGGGCCTCGACGCCGACCACCACGTCGAAGCCCGGGTCCCCCGTCCCACCGCCGGCCAGGGCGGCCGCCCGCGGGTCGACCAGGGCCGGCGTGGCCAGGCCGTCGACGACCCGGCGGAAGGCCGGGCCGTCGGCGAACACCGGGGTGAGGTCGCGGAAGACGACCCCCGGCTCCGGGAAGTCCGGGATGTCGACGGCGAGGCCGGCGATCAGCTCGTCCAGGGGCTGATCGCTCACCGGCGCTTCTTCCCGCTCCCGCGGCGGGTCGGGGCACCCGGCCGCTGCGGGCGGGCCCCCGGGCGCGGGGTCGTGGTGCCCCCGCGGACGGGCGCAGCGGCCTCGTCCCGGCGCACCGAGGACGGCGACTCGACGACGACGTCGGCGACGACCGGGCCGAGGTCCTCCTCGCGCTCGGCGACCGCGACCGCCGTCGTCCGACGGGTGGAGCCCGACGCGCGCCGGGCGCTGGCGACCGGCGCGCGGCCGGGGCCGGTGCCGGGCACCGCCGCGCCCTGGCGGGCGGCGGCGGACCGGCGGGCCATGACCCGCTTGCGCAGCGCGACCTGCTCGGGCTCGCGCTCCTTGAGGTCGGCGACGATCGGGGTGGCCAGGAAGATCGACGAGTAGGTGCCGGCGGCGAGGCCGACGAAGAGCACCAGCGCGAGGTCCTTGAGCGTGCCGACCCCGAGCAGCCCGGCGCCGACGAACAGCAGGCCGGCCACCGGCAGCAGGGCGATCACCGAGGTGTTGATCGACCGCATGAGGGTCTGGTTGACCGCGAGGTTGGCCGCCTCACCCCACGTCATGCGCGCGCCCTGCGACAGGTCCCGGGTGTTCTCGTCGACCTTGTCGAAGACGACGACGGTGTCGTAGAGCGAGAAGCCCAGGATGGTGAGGAAGCCGATGACCGTCGACGGCGTGACCTCGAAGCCGATCAGCGAGTAGACGCCGGCGGTCACCACGATGTCGTGCGCGAGCGCGGCCATGGCCCCGATCGCCATCTTCGGCTGGAAGCGGACGGCGAGGAAGAGCACGACCGCGACCAGGAAGACGACCAGCGCGATCAGCGCCTGCTGGGTGATGTCCGCGCCCCACTCGGCGCTCACCGACTCGGGGCTGACCTGCGAGGCCTCGATCCCGGCGGCGTCGGCGACGGCCTCCACCACCGCGCGCTCGCCGTCGTTGTCGAGGGTGCCGGTGCGCAGCAGGATCGACTCCCCGCCGACCACCTGCGCCGAGGCCACCTCGGCGCCGGCGTCCTCGGCCGCGGCCTGCACCGCCGCCAGCTGCTCGCTCGTGCCCGGCAGCCGGAAGCTGTTGCCGCCGGCGAAGTCGATGCCGAAGTTGAACCCCCGGAACACCATCGAGCCGATGCAGATCAGCACCACGACGGCGGTGATCCGGTAGATCAGCTTGCTGCGGCCCACCACGTCCAGGCCGGCCTCGCCGTTGTAGAGCCGGTGCGCCAGCGACGCCCGCCGGTGCCGGCGGGGGCTCTGCGCGGCGCCGGCCCGGGGCAGGCCGGCGTCGGCCAGCGCGTCGTCGTCCGCGGCGGCCGCGGCGTCGTCGGCGGCACTGCCGGCGTCGCGGGACTCGTCGGCGTCGGTGCCGACCGGGATCGCGGTCTCCTCCGGCGCCTGCTCGTCGTCGCGGCTCATGCGTCGCTCCTGTCCTGCGCGGTGCGTCGGGCGCCGCTGCCGGCGCCGACCAGCTCCGGTTCGGCGGCGGGCCGGGCCCGGGCGGGCCGCTGGATCCGGTCGACCGAGCGGCCCAGACCGGACATCCGGCTGCTGCCGAAGGCCTTGAAGCGGGCCAGCACGGCCAGCAGCGGGTGGGTGAAGAGGAAGACCACGACCAGGTCGAGGACGGTCGACATGCCGAGGGTGAAGGCGAAGCCCTTCACGTCGCCGATGGCGAGCAGGTAGAGGATCGCCGCGGCGAGGAAGCTGACCGCGTCGGCCGAGAGGATCGTGCGGCGCGCCCGGACCCACGCCCGCGGCACCGCCGAGCGCATCGACCGGCCCTCGCGGATCTCGTCCTTGAGCCGTTCGAAGTAGACGACGAACGAGTCGGCGGTGATGCCGATCGACACGATGAACCCGGCGATGCCGGCCAGGCTCAGCGTGAAGCCGATCTGCCGGCCGAGGATGACCAGGCAGGCGTAGACGACCACCGCCGAGAGCACCAGGCTGGCGATCATCACCAGGCCGAGGAGCCGGTAGTAGACCAGCGCGTAGACGAAGACCAGCGCGATGCCGATGGCCCCGGCGATCAGGCCCGCCTCCAGCTGCTCCTCGCCGAGCTCGGTGGAGATCGACTGCGCCGTGGCCTGGGTGAAGGTCAGCGGCAGGGCGCCGTAGCGGAGCTGGTTGGCCAGCTCCTCGGCGCTCTCCTGGTCGAAGTCGCCGGTGATGGTGGTCTGGCCGTTGATGGCGCCCTCGATGCGGGGCGCGGAGACGACCCGGCCGTCGAGGGTGAAGGCGACGGACTGGCCGACGTTGGCGGCCGTGTACTGCGCCCAGGTGTCCTGGCCGGAACTGTTGAAGTCCAGCAGCACGACCCACCGGCCGGTCGTCGGCTCGGTGCCGGCCGTGGCGTCGGTGACGTCGGTGCCCTCGAGGATCGCCGGGCCGAGGAGGTACTTCTCCGTGCCCTCCACCGAGCAGGCGGCCACGAAGTCCGTCGACCGGTCGACCGGGACCGGGGCGGTGTCGTCGCCGCAGGTCAGCGTGTCGAAGACCGCCTGCGCCTGCTCCTGCGTCACCGCGGGCGCGTCCGGGTCCAGCGCCGGGTCCTCCACGGCGCCGTCGGTGGGCGTGGCCTCGGTGGGCGTGGCGCCCTCGGTCGACGCGGCGCCGTCGGTCGGGGCGGCCGACGGGTCGGCGGCGTCGGTGGGGGCCGCGGGGTCGGTCGGGGCCGCGGGGTCGGTCTCCGTCGCCGGGTCCTCGGCGGCCGGGGTGGCGATCCCCGAGGTGATCACCGGGCGGAACCGCAGCTGCGCGGTCGCGCCCAGCTCCCGGGCCTGCTCGCCGTCGTCCCCGGGGACGGAGATGACGATGTTCGAGTCGCCCTCGGTGACCACCTCGGCCTCGGCGACGCCCAGGCCGTTGACCCGCTGCTCGATGATCTGGCGGGCCAGCTCGAGGTCGTCCTGGTCGGGCGCCTGGCCGTCCGGCGTGCGGGCGGTCAGCGTGACCGTGGTGCCGCCGCGCAGGTCGAGACCCAGCTGCGGGGTGCGCGTGTCACCGGTGAAGAAGACCAGCCCGTAGAGCAGGGCGACGATCAGGGTGAACGCGCCGAAGTAGTTGCGCGCGGGGAGCTGGCGGTTGGCCACGGGAGCTCCGGTTCAGCTGGCGCGGTCGGCCGGACCGCCGTCGACGGTGCCGGGCGCGTCGTCCCCGGGGGCGGGGGTCTCGGGCGCGGCGCCGGCCGGCTTGCGGACCTCGAGGATCGCCTGCCGGACGAAGGTCACCACGACGCCGGGGGAGATCTCCAGGTCGATCGTGGTGTCGCCGATGGCGGCCACCGTGCCGTGCAGGCCGCTGGTGGTCATGACCGGCGTGCCGACGGTCAGCGACTCCTGCAGCGCCTGCGCCTGGGCCGCCATCCGCTTGCGCTGGCGAGCCGGCAGCACGATCAGCAGCACGAAGGCCAGCGCGATCAGGATGAGCGGGAAGTATTGCTGCACGTCGGGAGACCTCTCTGCCGCGCCGGTCGTGCGCGCGTTCGGTGCGGCCCGGGACGGGGCCGCTCGGGTTCGTCGGCTGCGGCGCGCACGCGACCGGCCGCGACGCGCGCGGCCGGACCGTCGGGTCACGCAGTCGAGTTGCGCGCCAGCGTCACGCAGTCTAGGCGTCGAACAACGGTTCCGTGGGCGCCCCCGGGGCACGCGGGGCTCCTGAGACACCTCCCAGGGGGAGACCGCCCTTCGGCAGCGGTTGCCCGAGGTGCCGCCACGCCGCCTCGGTGGCCACCCGGCCCCGCGGGGTGCGGGCCAGCAGCCCGGCCCGCACCAGGAACGGCTCGCACACCTCCTCGACGGTGTGCGGCTCCTCCCCCACCGCGACCGCCAGCGTGCTGACGCCGACCGGGCCGCCGTTGAACCGGGTGACCAGCGCCTCCAGCACCGCGCGGTCCAGCCGGTCCAGGCCGAGCTCGTCGACGTCGTAGAGCGCGAGCGCGGCCCGGGCGACGGCGCGGGTGACCCGGCCGTCGGCCTCCACCTCGGCGTAGTCGCGGACGCGGCGCAGCAACCGGTTGGCGATCCGCGGCGTGCCGCGGGAACGCCGGGCGATCTCGGCCGAGCCGTCGTCGGTCAGCTCCACGCCGAGCAGCTCCGCGCTGCGGGCCAGCACCTGCTGCAGCTCGGCGGGCTCGTAGAACTCCATCTGCCCGACGAAGCCGAACCGGTCGCGCAGCGGGCCGGTCAGCAGGCCGGCCCGGGTGGTGGCGCCGACCAGCGTGAACGGGTTGATTTCCAGCGGGATGGCGGTGGCGCCGGGCCCCTTGCCGACGACGACGTCGACGCGGAAGTCCTCCATCGCCATGTACAGCAGTTCCTCGGCCGGCCGGGCGATGCGGTGGATCTCGTCGATGAACAGCACGTCGCCGGGGCCGAGGTTGGACAGCATCGCCGCGAGGTCGCCGGAGCGCTCGATCGCCGGGCCGCTGGTGATCTTCACCGCGGTGCCCAGCTCCGAGCCGATGATCAGCGCCAGGCTGGTCTTGCCCAGCCCGGGTGGGCCGGAGAGGAGCACGTGGTCCGGCGGCCGCCCCCGCCGCTTGGCGCCCTCGAGGACCAGCGCGAGCTGGCGGGCGACCTTCGGCTGGCCGATGAAGTCGGTGAGCGAGTGCGGCCGCAGCGCCGACTCGACGACCCGCTCCTCGTCGCCGGCCTGCGGGGAGACGGCGAACTCCCGGCCGAGCCCGTCGTCGACGTCCCCGGTCAGGCCGCGGTCGAACGGCGAGGTCATGCGCTCACCTGCTCGCTCCCGGCCGGCGGAGCCGGCAGGTCGACAGAGCCGCTCATGCCCGGCCCAGCAGCTGCAGCGCCTGCCGCAGCAGCACCGCGACGTCGACCCGGCCGGTGCTCTCCAGCTGCTCGTCGGCGACCGGCGCCAGCGCGGTCAGCGCGGTATCGGCGTCCTTGGTCGACCAGCCCAGCCCGACGATGGCCGCGGCGAGCTGGTCACGCCACGGGGCGACGGGGGTGAGCGGGCCGGCCCCGGCGGGCAGCGCGGGCGCACCGTCGAGGGAGGTGTCGGCGGTCGTCGTGCCGAGCCGGTCGCGCAGCTCCAGGATCAGCCGCTCGGCGCCCTTCTTGCCGATGCCGGGCACCTGCATGAGCGCCTTGACGTCGGCCATCGACACCGCGCGGCGGACCTCGCGGGGCGGGTGGATGGCCAGCACCGCCTGCGCCAGCCGCGGGCCCACGCCGTTGGCGGTCTGCAGCAGCTCGAACAGCTGGCGCTCGTCGTCGTCGGCGAAGCCGTAGAGGGTCAGCGAGTCCTCGCGGACCACCAGGCTCGTCGACAGGCGGGCGCTCTCCCCCACCTGCAGGCGGGCGATCGTGCCGGGCGTGCACTGCACCGCCAGCCCGATGCCGCCGACCTCGACGACCGCGCCGTCGGGCGACACCGCCGCCACCCGGCCGTTGACCGAGGCGATCACCGGGACACCCCCTGCCAGCGCGGCAGCGTGCGGGGCGCCATCGACGCGCCGATGCCGCCGGCGAGCGCTGCCGTGCGCAGCCGCTGCTGCGCCGGGCCGCGCCACACGTGGCAGACCGCGAGGGCCAGCGCGTCGGCGGCGTCGGCCGGCTTGGGGGCCGTCGCCAGCCCCAGCACCCGGGTGACCATGAGGGTGACCTGCTCCTTGTCCGCGCGGCCGTTGCCGGAGATGGCCGCCTTGACCTCGCTGGGCGTGTGCCAGGCGACCGGCCGGTCGGCCTGGGCGGCCGCCAGGGCGGCCACCCCGGCGGCCTGGGCGGTGCCGGTCGCGGTGCCCTTGTTGTTCTGGGTGAACACCCGCTCGATGGCCACGACGTCGGGCCGGTGCTCGCGCAGCAGCGCGGTCACCTGGGTGTGCAGCTCCAGCAGCCGCAGCTCGAGGTCGAGCTCGGCCGAGCTGCGGATGACGCCGACGCCGACCGCGGCCGGGCGCGCGCCCGGGCGGCCGTCGACGACCCCCCACCCGCACCGGGTCAGGCCCGGGTCGATCCCCAGCACCCGCATGGACGCGCCTCCTGACCCACGGCCGAACTGGTGTTCGACCGAGGTTAGCCGCCCGGACCGACGCCGCGGCGCGACACGCCTCAGCCGACGCGCTCGAGCACCTCGTCGGAGACGTCGTAGTTGGCGTACACGTTCTGCACGTCGTCGCAGTCCTCGAGCGCGTCGATCAGCCGGAAGACCTTGCCGGCGGTCTCCTCGTCCAGCTCGACCTGCACGCTCGGCACGAAGGCGGCATCGGCCGCGTCGTACTCGATGCCGGCCTCCTGCAGCGCGGTGCGCACGGCCACCAGGTCGGTCGGCTCGCAGACGACCTCGAAGGTGTCGCCCAGGTCGCGGACCTCCTCGGCGCCGGCGTCCAGGACGGCCATGAGCACGTCGTCCTCGGTGGTGCCGGCCGACGGGACGACGATGACGCCCTTGCGGGAGAACAGGTAGGACACCGAGCCCGGATCGGCCATGGAACCGCCGTTGCGGGTCATCGCCGTCCGGACCTCCATCGCCGACCGGTTCTTGTTGTCGGTGAGGCACTCGATGAGCACGGCGACCCCGCCGGGGGCGTAGCCCTCGTAGGTGATGCCCTGGTAGTCGACGCCACCGGCCTCGGCGCCCGAGCCGCGCTTGACCGCGCGGTCGATGTTGTCGTTGGGCACCGACGACTTCTTCGCCTTCTGGATGGCGTCGAACAGCGTCGGGTTGCCGGCCGGGTCACCGCCGCCGGTGCGGGCGGCGACCTCGATGTTCTTGATGAGCTTGGCGAAGAGCTTGCCGCGCTTGGCGTCGATCCCGGCCTTCTTGTGCTTCGTGGTCGCCCACTTGGAATGGCCGCTCACGGCGATCTCCCCTCGGTGCGGGCGCCCTGGGCGGCGCCGCTCGTGCTCGCCGGTGCCGGCGGGCGGTCCCTCTGCGCTTGGCGGCCCGGCGCACGACCTCGGCGGACAGCGCATGGACCCGGTCGGCCCCGGTCAGCTCGGGGCGCGGCTGGCGGCCGGGACGGCGTCCCGGCGCACCGCGGCGATCTTACCGTCGGCCCGGCGGCCGCCGCCCCCGACGGCTAGCGCGGCCGCGGGGCGGCGCTGCTGGTGAGCTCGTCGAGGCTGTCGTCGATGTCGAAGTACCGCGGCAGCGGGCGGCGGGCGTGCAGCCGGGCCAGCCGCGGGAAGCGGCGCCCGCGCAGCTCCCGGGTGTCGCGCACCGCGTCGTTGTAGAAGCGCCGGGCCAGGCCGACCCGGTGGACGGTGCCGGCGAGGTCGTCGGCCAGTGCCGGTGAGAGGCCGGGCAGGTCGGCCGGCAGCTCGCGCAGCTCCCGGCCGAGCTCGTTCTCGGCGAGCTCGCGGTCCACCGTCCAGGGCACCCGGGCGGCGGCCGCGGCCCGGGCCAGCCGCTCGGCCCGCTCGGGGCCGAGCGCCGCAGCGCCCTCGCGCGCCACCTCGGCGGCCAGCCCCGCCCGGCGGCGCAGCTGGGTCTCCAGCGCCGTCCAGGCGCGGTCCACCCGCCCCTCGAGCCGGCGGAGGCGGGCGAGGTCCCACGCGGCCCAGGCCACCAGGAGCACGACGACCCCGGCGGCGACCAGCAACCAGGCGGAGGGCGTCACGACGGGTCAGGCTATCTCCGGACCCGCCCCCGCAGGGTCGACCGCCCCGGGGCGTCGCCGATCCACTCGTCGTCCTCGCGCGCGGTGACCTCGCCGCTGCCGGGCGCGACGACCGTCTCGTAGACGGCCAGGATGCGCCGGGCGAGCACCTGCCAGTCGTAACCGGCCGCGACCTCCGCCCCGACCGCCGACAGCTCGGCCCGGCGGGCCGGGTCGGCCAGCAGGTCGCCCAGCGCGGTGGCCAGCGCGCCGGCGTCCCCCCGCCGGACGAGGACGCCGGCCCGGCCGTCCTCCAGGACGGCGGCGAAGGCGTCGAGGTCGCTGGCGACGATCGGCGCGCCGGCGCTGAGCGCCTCGATGAGGATGACGCCGAAGCTCTCCCCGAGCAGGTTCGGGGCGCAGTAGACGTCGACCGAGCGCAGGAACGCCGCCTTGTCCGGCTCGGACAGCTCCCCGAGCAGGGTGACGTGCGGGCGCAGGTCGTCGCCGACCGCCACCGCGAGGTCGTCGGGGTCGCCGCGGCCGGCGATGAGCAGCCGGGCGCCGGGATGCCGCTGGACGACCGTGCGCATCGCCTCCAGCAGCACCGGCAGGCCCTTGCGCGGCTCGTCGTAGCGGCCGAGGAACCCGATCGTCGGGTCGCCCGACCCGCGCCGGTACCCCGGCAGCGAGGGGCCGGAGGAGAAGGCGGCCACGTGCACGCCGTTCGGGATGATCACCGCGTCGCCGCCGAGATGCTCGACCTGCACCCGCCGCGCGAAGTCCGACACCGCGATCCGGCCGCTGATCCGCTCCAGCCACGGCCGGATGACCGGCCCCCAGGCGGCCAGCCACTTCGACCGCACCGTGGCCGCGTGGAAGGTCGCCACGATCGGCCCCTTGGCGATCATCAGCACCAGCAGCCCGATGGACGGCGGCGCCGGGTCGTGCACGTGGACGACGTCGAAGTGGCCCTCCCGCAGCCAGCGCCGCACCCGCGCGGCCGACACCGGGCCGAACTGCACGCTGGCCATCGAGCCGTTGTAGGGGATCGGCACGGTGCGCCCGGCGAAGGTGACGTGCTCGGCCGGCAGCGACTCCTCGCGCTCGGCGGGGGTGAGCACCTCGACGTGGTGGCCCATCGCGCGCAGCGTCTCGGCGAGGTCGCGCACGTGGTACTGCACGCCTCCGGGGCGGTCCCACGGATACGGGCAGACCAGGCCGATGCGCATCAGGGCCGCTCCCCCGGCGCCGGGTCCGGCGGCACGTCCGGCCACAACCGGCCGAGCATGTGCCAGTCCTCGGGCTGCTCGGCGATCGTCGTGGCGAAGGCGTCGGCGACCCCCTGGGTCGCCGCGGCCACCCGGTCGCGCAGCCGGCCGGGGCCGCTGACCGGTACCTCCGGGTGCCACGTCAGCCGCCAGCCGTGCTCGGTGAACTGCCCGACCATGGGCATGAGGGCGCCGCCGGTCTGCGCGGCCAGCAGCGCCGGCCCGCCGGGCATCGTGGTCGGCCGGCCGGCGAAGGTGACCGGCACGCCGGTGCCACCGAGGTCGCGGTCGCACAGCAGGCAGACCGACCCGCCGTCGTCGAGCCACTCCTTGAGCACCGTGGACGACGCCCTCGGCCCGCCGGTGAGCGGCACGACCCGCATGCCCAGCGACTCCCGGAAGGCGACGAACCGCCGGTACAGGGACTCCGGCTTCAGCCGCTCGGCGACGGTCATGAAGTCGCGGCCCAGCCAGTCGATGAACCACACGGCCGCGGCGTCCCAGTTCCCGCTGTGCGGCAGGGCGGCGATGATCGGCCGGCCCTCGGCGCGGACCCGCTCCAGGTGCTCGACCCCGGGCGCCTCGGTCGCGGCCACGACCCGCTCGGTCGTGAGGCGGGGCAGCCGGAAGGCCTCCTGCCAGTAGCGGGCGTAGGAGCGCATGGCCCGGGCGGTCAGCGCGTCCAGCTCGGCGTCCGGCAGCCGGCCGCCGGTCACCACCCGCAGGTTGGCCCGCAGCTGGCGCACCCCCGGCCCGCCGCGGCCGGCCGCCCACCGGCCGGCGGCGTCGAAGGCCCCGCGGGCGACCGGCTCCGGGAGCAGCCTGACCGCGCCCCACCCGGCGGCGTAGCCCAGGTCGGTCAGCTGACCGGTGAGCCGGGTGCGCAGCCCGGCCCCCTCGACGGCGCCGCTCACGAGGCGGCCGGCAGCTTCTGGCCGCGCGCGCCGCGGTACACCGCGACCACCCGCTGCACCACCGTGACCGCGCTGCCCACGAGCAGCACCCACAGGCCGACGTCCACGGCGTAGGGGATGCCCAGGCCGGTGAGCCCGGTGCCGGTGAGCACGAGGATGAGCCGCTCGGTCCGCTCGACCACGCCGACGTCGCAGCGCAGCCCGACTCCCTCGGCGCGGGCCTTGATGTAGGAGGTGAGCACGCCGAGCACGAGGCAGACCAGGGCGACGAGGGCGAGCAGGCGGTCGTCGCCGTCCCCGGTGAACCACCACACCAGCGCGCCGAAGACGGCGGCGTCGGCCAGCCGGTCACCGGTGGAGTCGAGGACCGCGCCGAACAGCGAGCCGCCGCCCCGGGCCCGGGCCAGCGCGCCGTCGAGCATGTCGAGCAGCACGAAGACGGTGACGGTGAACGCGCCCCAGAACAGGTGGCCGGTGGCGATCAGGGCGACGGCGCCGACCACCGCACCCAGGGTGCCGGTGACCGTGACCGCGTCGGCGGTGACGCCGGCGCGGTCCAGCCGCGCCACGACCGGCGCCCAGAACCGGCCGACGGCCGACCGCGCGTTGACGCCGAGCACTCAGTCCTCCCGCGGGACGCCGGCGGCCGGCCAGGCCGCCGCCAGCAGCGCGCGGGTCTCGCGCAGCACCTGGGGCAGCACCCGGGTCAGCCCGATGACCGGCATGAAGTTGGTGTCCCCGCCCCACCGCGGAACGGCGTGCTGGTGCAGGTGGTCGGCGATGCCGGCACCGGCCACCGAGCCCTGGTTCATGCCGATGTTGAACCCGTGCGCGCCGGTCACCTGCCGCACCACCCGCATCGCCGTCTGGGTGAAAGCACCCAGCTCGGCGACCTCGTCGGCGGTCAGGTCGGTGTAGTCGGGCACGTGCCGGTACGGGACCACCATCAGGTGGCCGGCGTTGTACGGGTACAGGTTGAGGACGGCGAACACCGACCGCCCGCGGGCGACGACCAGGCCCTCCTCGTCGTCCATCTGCGGGATCAGGCAGAAGGGGCAGTCGTGCGCCCCCGTGGGCTTGCCCTCGCCGCGGATGTAGGCCATCCGGTAGGGCGTCCAGAGGTGCTCGAAGGCCGTGGTGGGCCCGCCGTCGCCGGCCGGCGCCGCGGCGTCGTCGCTGCTCATCCGGTCACCAGTCGCTCGCCGGTGGGGTCGACGTTGTGCCGCGCGGCCACCCAGTCGGCGATCGCGTCGACCGCGCGGTCCACCGGCACCCCGTTGTGCTGGCTGCCGTCCCGGAACCGGAAGGAGACCGCGCCGGCCTCGGCGTCGGTGGCGCCGGCGAGCAGCACGAAGGGCACCTTCTGCTTGCTGGCGGTGCGGATCTTCTTCTGCATGCGGTCGTCGGAGTCGTCGATCTCGACCCGGATGCCGCGCTGCCGCAGCCGCAGCGCGACGTCGGTGAGGTAGCCGACCTGCTCGTCGGTGATCGGGATGCCGACCACCTGCACCGGCGCCAGCCAGGCCGGGAAGGCGCCGGCGTAGTGCTCGGTGAGCACGCCGAAGAACCGCTCGATCGAGCCGAACTTGGCCGAGTGGATCATCACCGGCTGGGCGCGGCCGCCGTCGGGGGTCGTGTACTCCAGGCCGAACCCGGCGGGCTGGTTGAAATCGTACTGGATGGTGGACATCTGCCAGGTGCGGCCGATGGCGTCCCGGGCCTGGACGGAGATCTTCGGGCCGTAGAACGCCGCGCCGCCGGGGTCGGGCACGAGCTCCAGCCCGGTCTCGCGGGCGGCGTCCTCGAGCACGCGGGTGGCGACCTCCCACTGCTCGTCGGACCCGATGAACTTGTCCTGCTTGTCGGGGTCGTCGCCGCGGGTGGACAGCTCCAGGTAGTAGTCGTCGAGCCCGAAGTCGCGCAGCAGGCCGAGCACGAACGCCAGCAGGTGGCGGACCTCGCCGGGCGCCTGCTCGGGGGTGACGTAGCTGTGCGAGTCGTCCTGGGTCAGGCCGCGCACCCGGGTGAGGCCGTGGACGACGCCGGACTTCTCGTACCGGTACACGGTCCCGAACTCGAAGAAGCGCAGCGGCAGCTCGCGGTAGGACCGCCCGCGCGACCGGAAGATCAGGTTGTGCATCGGGCAGTTCATGGCCTTGAGGTAGTACTGCGCGTTGTCCAGCTCCATGGACGGGAACATGGTGTCCGCGTAGTACGGCAGGTGGCCGGACAGCTCGAAGACGTGCGCCTTGGTGATGTGCGGGGTGCCGACGTAGTCGAAGCCCTCCTCGATGTGCCGGCGGCGGACGTAGTCCTCCATCTCCCGCTTGACCACCCCGCCCTTGGGGTGGAACACGGCCAGGCCGGAGCCGATCTCGTCGGGGAAGCTGAACAGGTCGAGCTCGACACCCAGGCGCCGGTGGTCGCGCCGCTCGGCCTCGGCGAGGTGCTCCAGGTAGGCCTTGTGCGCCTCCTTGCTCTCCCAGGCGGTGCCGTAGACCCGCTGCAGCTGCGGGTTCTTCTCGCTGCCGCGCCAGTAGGCCGCGGCGCTGCGGGTGAGCGAGAAGGCCGGGATGGTGCTGGTGCGCGGCACGTGCGGGCCGCGGCACAGGTCGGTCCAGACCCGCTCGCCGGTGCGCGGGTCGAGGTTGTCGTACATGGTCAGCTGCGCCCCGCCGACCTCCACGTCGGCGCCTTCCGCCGCCTCGGCGGCACCGCCCTTGAGACCGATGAGCTCCAGCTTGTAGGGCTCGTGCGCCAGCTCGGCCTCGGCGTCGGCGTCGCTGATCTCCCGCCGGGAGAAGTGCTGCCCGGCGCGGACGATCTCGGTCATCCGCTTCTCGAGGGCCTGGAGGTCCTCGGGGGTGAAGGGCCGCTCGGGGTCGAAGTCGTAGTAGAAGCCGTTCTCCACCGGCGGGCCGATGCCCAGGCGGGTGCCCGGGAAGAGGTCCTGGACGGCCTGGGCCAGCACGTGCGCCGCGGAGTGCCGGATGACGGCCCGGCCGTCGGGGCTGGCGGCCGGCACCGGCTCGACCTCGGCGTCGGCGTCCGGGGTCCAGGCGAGGTCCCGGAGGTCGCCGGTCGACAGGTCGCGGACGACGACCGCGCCGTCGGGGCCCTTGAGCGGCACGCCGGCGTCCTTGAGCGCCTGCTGGGCCGTGGTCCCGGCCGGCACCTTGATCGGTGCGGAGGCGGCGGGGAGTGGCGCGGCAGACACGAGGGGCTCCAGGGGGTCGCGGGTCGCCCGGCCGGTCGGCCGGGACAGATAGGAGGTTAGTGCCCGCGCCGGGCCGGTCCGGCCGGAATACGCCGGACCCGCGTCAGGGCAGCAGCTCGACGCGGTCGCCGGGTCGCACCCGGCCGGGGGTGACCACCTCGGCGTAGACCCCGAGGCAGTGCTTCGGGGTGCGGGTGACGGTGAGCTCGACCTCACCGATCCGCACGGCGCGCCCCACCCAGCCGCGCTCGTCGGCGTCGCCGTCCAGCGCGAGCAGGAGGTTGGCGCGCGGGTCGTCGGCCGAGCAGCCCTCCGGGACCTCGCCGGCGGCCGCCCGGTCCAGCGCCGTCCGGCTGACCAGGTGGACGGCGGCAGCGTCGACCTGCGGCGCGTCGGTGTGCACCAGCCGCACCGGCCGGCCGAGCACCTCGGTGAGCGTGATGGTGTCGGCCTCGACGTCGCCGGTGGCGACCACCTGGGCCATGGCGGGGGTGCCCTTCACCGTGACCCGCTCGCCGGTCGTCGCGTCGACGACCGACCACGCGCGGTCCCCCACCAGCCCACCTGCCCCGACCCGGGCCTCGGCGACGGGATGCCCGCCCAGGCTCTTCACCGGGTGGACCGTCACCTGCAGCACCGCGCCGACCGGGGTCACGAGGCGAGGTTATGTCCGGGGGGCCGGCGCCGCAGCCGCCGCAGCTGGGCGTCGAGGTAGGGCCGGGCGCGGCGCTGGCCGCCCTCCCGGCCGATCGCCCGCTCCAGGGCGGTCAGGGCCCGCTGGAGCCGGGCGGCGTCCGGCGTCCAGCCGCGGCGGTCGCACTCCTCCAGCCAGTCGACCGGGGCGCGGTGGCCGCGCTCGGCGTTGCACCGGCCGCACGCGGCGACCTCGTTCTCCAGCCACGACGGGCCGCCCTTGACCCGGGGCACGACGTGCTCGGTGGTCGGCCGGAGCAGCCGGCCGAAGACCCGGCCGCACCAGATGCAGGTCGGCCCGTCCTGCTCCAGGACGGCGAGCAGCCGGTCGGCGCGGGCGAGCTGGGGCACTCCCCCATGGTCCGCCTCCGGGACACCGGCCGCCGGACCTGCGACGGTGGTCACCGATGAGATCCGGCCCGCGTGCCGGTCTCCCCATCGACATCGAACGGCCCGGCACCCGGGCCCCAGCTGCTGAGGAGATCCCCATGGGCGCCATCAAGGTCCACGAGTTCACCACCGTCGACGGGGTGGTCGACGCCCCGATGTGGACCATCGACTACGGCTTCCCGGACGACCTGGCCGAGTCCATCGGCGCGCTGACCGGCTCGTCGTCGGGCATCCTGCTCGGCCGGACGACGTTCGAGATGTTCGCCCCGGCCTGGTCGACCCGCACCGTCGAGGAGGACCCCGGCGCACCGTTCTTCAACGACACCACCAAGCACGTCGTCTCCTCGACGCTGACCGACGCCGAGAGCGTCTGGCGCAACTCGACGGCGATCGGCGGCTACGACGCCGACCGCATCCGCGCGCTCAAGGAGGCCGAGTCCGGCGACCTCTACGTCAGCGGCAGCGCGACCCTCGTGCGGGCGCTGATCGCCGACGGGCTGGTCGACGAGCTGCACCTGTACGTCTACCCGGTCGCCGTCGGCGAGGGGATCCGGCTGTTCCCCGAGGGGACGGCGAAGACCCCGCTGCGGCTGGTCGGCT
This sequence comes from Blastococcus sp. SYSU D00820, assembly GCF_054050695.1. Lineage (NCBI taxonomy): Bacteria > Bacillati > Actinomycetota > Actinomycetes > Geodermatophilales > Geodermatophilaceae > Blastococcus > Blastococcus sp. SYSU D00820. Next base: position 43,467 of record NZ_JBJGZW010000014.1, on the reverse strand, counting down.
GCGAGGCCCTGAGCAACGGGGTCGCCCACCTGACCTACGGGCCGGCCGCCGGCTGAGGCCGGACATGACGACGGCCCCGGCTCTGCAGAGCCGGGGCCGTCGTGGTGCGGTGGGCGATACTGGGTTCGAACCAGTGACCTCTTCGGTGTGAACGAAGCGCTCTACCACTGAGCCAATCGCCCGCTGTGCTTCTGAGTGTAGAGGGCCCTATCTCCAGAGCGGCACCCACCCCGGCACCCAGTCCGGGACGCCGGTGATGTGCAGGGTCACGACCAGGACGCCGTACACGAAGGCGGCGGTCGCCAGCGCGATCAGCGCCCGCACCCAGACCGGCTGGCGGCCCAGCCAGTCGGTCCACGCCTTGACGTGCTTCTTGGTGAACTCCAGCAGCCGCTCGGCCCAGAAGAACTCCGTGGCGAGCACGAAGAGGCCGGCGATGACGGTGAGCCAGCCGGGGCCGGGCAGCGGGATGGTGACCAGGCCGACGGCGACGATGAGCCCGCCGACGATGCCCACGCCCACGCGGTAGGCGTGGTCGACGGTGCGCCGCGCGGCCAGCCGGCGACGCCAGGACGTCTCCGCGATCCGCTCGCGGAGGCTGTGGAAGCCGTCCTGGGCGTACCGCTCACGCCGCTCCTGATCGGTCGGCCGATGGGGGCGCTCCTGCACCACGGCCACCGTCTCCTGCTCGCTCAGCTGGTCACCTGCCCGTTCGCGACCACCTCCGTCGGGGCCGACGGAGCCTGGCGACCGGGTTCGATGCTGATGGCGAAGCCACCGAAGTCGTCGAGCCCGGTCGACGCGGAGCCTACGGTCCGGAGGTCGATTTGTGACCGGACCACGTCGAAGGTGCCCAAGGGAACAGGGTCGTCGCCGCCCATCCCCCACACCACGTAGGTCGTCGACTCCCGGTCGTTGACCTCCAGGCCCTGGGTGATGACCTGCATCTGGGCGTCGCGGGCCACCACGGTGGCCACCTCGTGACCGTCGGCGTCGGCCACCGGGGCGATGGTCGCCGTCCCCGGCTGCAACAGCGAGTCGAGGATGTCGGCCTGCTCGGCGGCGGTGGCCGCGACCTCGTCGCGGGAGGTCGCCAGCAGCACGTTCCAGGTGCCCAGCCCGAGGATGGCGGCCACCGCGGCCGCGACCAGCGCGTTGGGCAGCACCCGCCGCCAGGCCGCCCGCGGCGGGGTGGGCACGGGGACCGGCGAGCGGTACGCGGGGAACCCGGTGGCCGGCCGGTCCGAGCGACGACGCCCACCCGGCGGGGCCGGGGGCGCCGGCTCGGCGTCGGGGCCGGCGTCGAAGGCGTCGTCGGGCAGGTCCAGCGGCGACGACGGCCGCACCACCTGCTCGGTCTCCTCGACCGCCGCGCGCAGCCGGTCCCGCAGACCCTCGCCCGGTTCGGCCGGCGGCAGGTCCCCGGCCAGCGCGCGCATGACCTCGGTGGTCTCCGCGACGGTCCGCGCGCAGCGGGGGCAGCCGGGCAGGTGGGCGGCGAAGACGTCCTCGTCCTCGGGCTCCAGGCTGTGCAGCGCCCAGCCGACGGCGAGCTCGTCGAAGCGCTCGTGGTCCTCGCGGGTCACCGGTTCGTCCCGTCGACCGCGGCGGGGCCGCCGAGGGCGCCGCCGAGCGAGGCCCCGGCGACCGCGCCGAGCTCCTCCTTGAGCCGGCGCATGCCCGCCAGCATGCGCGTCTTCACCGTGCCGAGCGGGGCGCGGGTGAGCGCGGCGACCTCCCGCTGGGTGTAGCCGCCGTAGTACGCCAGGGTCAGCGCCTCGCGCTGGGCGGCGGGCAGGCCGCTCAGCGCGGCGCGCACCTGCTGGGACACCACGCGGTCCCACGCGTCGTCCTCGACGTCGGCGGTGGCCGTCGGGGCGGACAGGACCGCGTCCTCCTCGGCGCGGGTCTGCCGCCGGCGGTGGGACTCCTCGCGGCGCACCGCGTCGACGGCCTTGTGGTGCACCAGCGCCAGCAGCCAGGAGGCGAAGCTGCCGCGCGCGGGGTCGTAGGCGCCCGGGTCCCGCCACACGCTGAGGAAGACGTCCTGCAGCACGTCCTCCGCGAGGGTGTCGTCGGCCAGCACCCGCCGGGCCAGCGCGAACGCCGGCCGCCGGAACCGCTCGTACAGGTCGTCGACCGCGGACCGCTCGCCCGCACGGATGCGGAGCACGAGGTCGGCGTCCCCCGGCTCTCCCCCGGATCGGCGTGCCGGTCGACTCACGGCTCCCATCGTCACACGTCGCGTTCGTGCCGGACACGTCTGCCGGTTCGACGGCCGCCGCCGGGCACGGACCGTGGCGACACGCCCGGGTGGATGCACCGCGAAACCTCTCCGCGCTCCGGTCGTTCTCCGGTCATGGCGAGCCGCTCCACCCCCGGGTACTCCTGCTCCGCGACCCTCCACCTCGTGGGCCCGCAGTCGTGGACGGAGGTCCCCGCGCTGCTGAGCTACGAGGTGGCCGACCCCTACGCCGTGCGGATCAGCTTCGGCGAGGGCGGCGAGCCCGCCGAGGAGGGCATCAGCTGGCTGGTCGGCCGCGAGCTGCTGTCGGCCGGGCTCGACCGGCCCGCCGGCGAGGGTGACGTACGTCTCTGGCCGGCCCGGACCACCGGCGACGTGCTCTTCCTGCACCTGCGGGCGCCCTCCGGGGAGGCGCTGTTCGAGGTCTCGCGGACGACGGTGGCCACCTTCCTGCGTCACACCGAGGACCTCGTTCCCGCAGGTCAGGAGGCCGACGTGTTGTCCGTGGACGACGAGTTGGCCGCCCTGCTCTCGGGTGGCGGCGCCGACCCGTCGGGCCGCTAGACCCCCCGGGGGACCCCCCTGACGACCCCCTCCGGACGTCAGGTAATGTTCTCCCTGCAACGCGGACGTGGCTCAGTTGGTAGAGCATCACCTTGCCAAGGTGAGGGTCGCGGGTTCGAATCCCGTCGTCCGCTCGGAACCTCGGGCGTTGGTCGCGAGACCAGCGCCCGTGTGTGCGGTGGAGTGGCCGAGAGGCGAGGCAACGGCCTGCAAAGCCGTCTACACGGGTTCAAATCCCGTCTCCACCTCGTCTCCTCGTGAGAACGGTGGAACGGCCGGCCGTCAGGCCGGTCCAGGGCGATTGGCTCAGTGGTAGAGCGCTACCTTGACACGGTAGAGGTCACTGGTTCGAACCCAGTATCGCCCACCACGACGACAGGGCCCCGGCTGATGCAGCCGGGGCCCTTCGCATGCGCCCCCGCCGGCGCGGGCAGCTCAGGAGCCGACCACGGGCGCGACGTGCTCGGCCCAGAACCTGTCGACCTGCCCCGCGAGGTCCTCCGGGGTGCCGCGGTTGTCGAGCACGACGTCGGCGACCGCGCGGCGCTGCTCGTCGGTGGCCTGCACGGCGATCCGCGCGCGGGCGTCCTCGGCGGTCAGCCCGCGCTGCACCAGCCGCGCCACGCGGGTCTCCAGGTCGGCCTCCACGACCAGCACCAGGTCGTAGGAGCCCGCCTGGCCGCTCTCTACGAGCAGCGGGACGTCCTGCACCACCACGGCGTCCTCGGGCGCCTCGGCGACCAGCGCGCGGGCCCGCTCGCGCACCAGCGGGTGGACGATGCCGTCCAGCCGGGCCCGCGCCTCCGGATCGGCGAAGACGACGGCCGCCAGCGCCGGCCGGTCCAGCGCGCCGTCCCCGGTGAGGATGCCGTCGCCGAACGCCTCGACGACCGCGGCGAGCCCGGGCGTGCCCGGCGCGACGACCTCCCGGGCGATGAGGTCGGCGTCGACGATCCGCGCACCCCGTTCGGCGAGCAGCCTCGACACCGTGCTCTTGCCCGACCCGATCCCACCCGTCAACCCGATGCGCAGCACGCACGGACAGTAGCCACCGCGCGTGCGACGGTCACGGACAGGTAACACGCGCCCGTCCTGTCCGGCGCGTCGCACCAGTCACACCCGTCACGGCTCATAACGTCCGCCTCGGCGATCACCCCCCGCCGAGGAAGGCAGAACCCCATGTCCCGCACCACGCCCGCCGCTGTCCCGACGTCCGCCGGCCGCCGCGCCGCCGGACGGCACCGGATCGACCGCCCCACCGGCGTGCGCTGCTCGGACCTGCCCGAGGTGCAGGCCCGCCTGGCCGAGCGCGCCGGCGGAGCACGGCCGCGCAGCGCCTTCCTGCGCTGGCTGACCGCGGGCACCCCGAGCGGCCGGCACACCTGGTCGTTCCTCGCCGGCTCCGGCGGGCGCCCGCGCACGGCCTTCGCCATCATCCTCAGCCTGTAACCGCCACTGCCGCCCTTCGCGCGCGAAGGGCGGGGCACCCCTCGCCATTCGCGCGCGAAGGGCGGAGCACCCCTCGCCATTCGCGCGCGATTGGCGGCGCCCCGGTACGAGCGCTCCCGGGCTGTCGGCACGCGGACACGACGAAGGCCCGGAACCGATCCGGTTCCGGGCCTCCGTCGTCAGTGCTCGGGCGATGCCTGCCCCGGGGTCTCCCCCGGGATCGGCGTCACTCCCCGCCGGCGAGCTTCGCGCGCAGCGCGGCGAGCGCCTCGTCGCTGGCCAGCGTGCCACCGGTGGCCGCCGGGCCCTCGACGTCCGCACCGGAGGAGTAGTTCCCCCCGGCAGCAGCCTCGGCGTCGGCCTCCTTGGCCGCGGCGATCTGCTTGCGGTGCGCCTCGTAGCGGGCCTGGGCCTCGGCGTACTGCCGCTCCCAGGTCTCCCGGGCCTCCTCGTAGCCCTCGAGCCACTCGCCGGTCTCCGGGTCGAAGCCCTCGGGGTAGATGTAGTTGCCCTGCTCGTCGTAGGACGCGGCCATGCCGTAGGCGGCGGGGTCGAACTGGTCGTCCTCGCCCACGACGCCCTCGTTGGCCTGCTTGAGCGACAGCGAGATCCGGCGGCGGTCCAGGTCGATGTCGATGACCTTGACCAGGATCTCGTCGCCGACCTGCACGACCTGCTCCGGGATCTCCACGTGGCGCTCGGCCAGCTCGGAGATGTGGACCAGACCCTCGATGCCCTCGTCCACGCGGACGAACGCACCGAAGGGCACCAGCTTGGTGACCTTGCCGGGGACGACCTGCCCGATCTGGTGGGTCCGGGCGAACTGACGCCACGGGTCCTCCTGGGTCGCCTTCAGCGACAGGGAGACGCGCTCGCGGTCCAGGTCGACGTCGAGGACCTCGACGGTGACCTCCTGGCCCACCTCGACGACCTCGGACGGGTGGTCGATGTGCTTCCAGGACAGCTCGGAGACGTGCACCAGACCGTCGACGCCGCCGAGGTCGACGAACGCACCGAAGTTGACGATCGAGGAGACGACGCCGGTGCGGACCTGGCCCTTGGCGAGCTTGTTGAGGAACTCGCTGCGGACCTCGGACTGCGTCTGCTCCAGCCACTGCCGGCGGGACAGGACGACGTTGTTGCGGTTCTTGTCGAGCTCGATGATCTTGGCCTCGAGCTCACGGCCCACGTAGGGCTGGAGGTCGCGGACGCGGCGCATCTCGACCAGCGAGGCGGGGAGGAACCCGCGCAGGCCGATGTCGAGGATCAGACCGCCCTTGACGACCTCGATGACGGTGCCGGTGACGACCTCGTCGGCTTCCTTCTTCGCCTCGATCGTGCCCCAGGCGCGCTCGTACTGGGCGCGCTTCTTGGACAGGATCAGGCGGCCTTCCTTGTCCTCCTTCTGGAGGACCAGGGCTTCCACCTCGTCGCCGACCTTGACGACCTCGTTGGGGTCGACGTCGTGCTTGATGGAGAGCTCACGCGAGGGGATGACGCCCTCGGTCTTGTAGCCGATGTCCAGCAGCACCTCGTCCCGGTCGACCTTGACGATCACGCCTTCGACGATGTCGCCGTCGTTGAAGTACTTGATGGTCTGGTCGATCGCGGCGAGGAAGTCCTCGGCGGTGCCGATGTCGTTCACCGCGACCTGCGGGGTGCTGGAAGGACGGACCTGGGTGGAGGTCATGTGGTCGAGTGCTCCGGACGGGGGATGCGTAGGGACAGGACGACCCGCGGCCGGGGTGACCGCGGGGAGCGGGGAGAGCCGGCGCGCGCCGATCCCCGACGGGGACAGCACTGACAGACCTCTGGCGCACTCTCCATGGTACGGAGCCCGGCGGGGGTCGGTCCACCTGGGTGCGGGGACCGCGGCGCCCCTCCCGGCGTGTCACGATCGGCGTGTCATGACGATGCCGCCGGCCGTACCCCGTCCCTCCCTGCCGCTGGGCCCGGACGGCTATCCCGCGGCCGGCGGCGTCGCCCGGCGGCCGGCCGGTCCGGCCGAGTCGGTGCGGGCCAACCGCGGCTGGTGGGACGCCGCCGCGCCGGCCTACCTCGCCGAGCACGGCGAGGACCTCGGCGACGCGGACTTCCTCTGGTGCCCGGAGGGGCTGCGCGAGGCCGACGCCCACCTGCTCGGGGACGTCGCGGGGCGGCGGGTGCTCGAGGTGGGCTGCGGCTCGGCGCCCTGCGCCCGCTGGCTGCGGCAGGCCGGTGCCGACGTCGTGGCCCTCGACCTCTCCGCCGGGATGCTCGCCCGGGCCGCCGAGCTGGGCCGCACCACGGGGATCGGCGTGCCCCTGCTCCAGGCCGACGTCGGCGCACTCCCCCTGGCCGACGCGTCGTTCGACCTCGCCTGCTCGGCGTTCGGCGGGCTGCCTTTCGTCACCGACGTGGAGGGCGCCCTCACCGAGGTGGCCCGGGTCCTGCGTCCGGGCGGCCGGTTCGTCGCCTCGGTGAACCACCCGATGCGCTGGCCGCTGCCGGACTCCCCCGATCCCGCCGACCTGCGCGTGACGTCGTCCTACTTCGACCGCACGCCCTACGTCGAGACCGACGACGAGGGCCGCACCGTCTACGTCGAGCACCACCGGACCGTCGGCGACTGGGTGCGCGCCGTCGTCGGTGCCGGGCTGGTGCTCGACGACCTCGTCGAGCCGGAGTGGACGCCCGGCCGCACCCAGACCTGGGGGCAGTGGTCCCCGGCCCGCGGTGCGCTCGTGCCCGGCACCCTCATCCTGGTCTGCCACCGCCCCTGACCCTCGACCTCACGTCGAGGGTCAGGGACGGAGAGCTCAGTGGGCGGCGGCGTCCCAGCTCGCGCCGAACCCGACCGAGACCTCCAGCGGCACCGACAGCTGCGCCGCCCCGGCCATCTCGCGGCGCACCAGGGCCTCCAGCGCCTCCCGCTCCCCCGGCGCGACCTCGAGCACGAGCTCGTCGTGCACCTGCAGCAGCATCCGCGAGCGCAACCCCTCCGCGGCGATCGCCTTCTCGACGTTCAGCATCGCGACCTTGATGACGTCGGCGGCCGAACCCTGGATGGGGGCGTTGAGCGCCATCCGCTCGGCCATCTCGCGGCGCTGCCGGTTGTCGCTGGTCAGGTCCGGCAGGTAGCGGCGCCGGCCGAGGGTGGTCTCGGTGTAGCCGGTGAGCCGGGCCTCCTCCACCACGGTGTCGAGGTAGTCCCGGATCCCGCCGAAGCGCTCGAAGTACGCGTGCATCTGCCCGCGCGCCTCCTCCGGCGTGATCTTCAGCTGCTGGGACAGCCCGTAGGCGCTCAGCCCGTAGGCCAGCCCGTAGCTCATCGCCTTGATCCGCCGGCGCATCTCCGGGTCGACCTGCTCGATCGGGATGTCGAAGGCCTTGGACGCGACGAACGAGTGGAGGTCCTCCCCGGACATGAAGGCCTCGATCAGGCCCTCGTCGCCGGACAGGTGGGCCATGATCCGCATCTCGATCTGGCTGTAGTCGGCGGTCATCAGCGACTCGTAGCCGGAGCCGACCACGAACGCCTGCCGGATCCGGCGACCCTCGGCGGTGCGGATCGGGATGTTCTGCAGGTTCGGATCGGTCGACGACAGCCGCCCGGTGGCGGCGATCGTCTGCTGGAACGTGGTGTGGATCCGCCCGCCGTCGTCGACCATCGGGATCAGCCCGTCGATGACCGTGCGCAGGCGGGTGACGTCGCGGTGCCGGAGCAGGTGCTCCATGAACGGGTGGCCGGTCTGCTCGAACAGCCAGGTCAGCGCGTCGGCGTCGGTGGTGTAGCCGGTCTTGTTCTTCTTCGTCTTCGGCAGGCCGAGCTCGTCGAAGATGACCGCCTGCAGCTGCTTGGGCGAGCCGAGGTTCACCTCCCGGCCGATGACCGCGTAGCACTCGGCCGCGGCTGCGGCCACGCCCTCGGCGAACTCCCGCTGCAGCTCGCGCAGGTAGTCGATGTCGGCCGCGATGCCGCGGTACTCCATGGCCGCGAGCACGCGGGTCAGCGGCAGCTCGATCTCGCCGAGCAGGTGGTCCCCGCCGCGCTGTCCGAGGACCGTCTCGAGCGCGTCGGAGAGGTCGTTGACCGCCACCGCCTTGAGGACGTCGGCGTGCGCGGCCTCGGCGGCGAGGTCGGCCTCGGTCGGGCCGAGCCCGTCGAGGGTGAGCTGCCCCTCCGGCGCCGCGGCGTCCTTGAGCTCCCGCTTGAGGTAGCGCACCGCGAGGTCGCCGAGGTCGAACGAGCGCTGACCCGGCAGCGCGAGGTAGGCCGCGAGCGCGGTGTCGCTGACGACGCCCTGCAGCTCCCAGCCCCGCGTCCAGACGGCCAGGTAGGGGCCCTTCACCTCGTGCACGACCTTCTGCGTCGAGGGGTCGGCCAGCCAGGCGGCCAGGGCCTGCTCGTCGGCGACGTCCATGTCCGGGCCGACGTCGACGAACGTGGCGTGGTCGTTCGCGGCCGCCAGCGCGATGCCGGTCAGCTCGCCGACGCCGCGTCCCCACGTGCCCCGGAAGATCAGCCCCGTGCGCCCGGTGCGGGCGTGCGCCTCCAGCCAGGCGCCCAGCTCGCCGGGCGCGACGTCGTCCTCGGCCACGTCGAAGCCGCCCTCGACCTCGGGCTCGGCGCTGGTGAGCGTGGCGAACAGCCGGTCGCGCAGCACCCGGAACTGCAGGTTGTCGAAGAGGGTGTGCACCTCGTTGCGGTCCCACGGCTGGACGGCGAGGTCGGTCGGGCCCAGGGGCAGCGGCACCGCACGGTCCAGCTCGGTGAGCCGCCGGTTCTGCAGCACCGAGGACAGGTGCTCGCGCAGCTTGTCGCCGACCTTGCCCTTCACCGTGTCGACCTGGTCGACCAGCGCGTCCAGCGACCCGTACTCGCGGACCCACTTGGCGGCGGTCTTCTCGCCCACGCTGGGGATGCTCGGCAGGTTGTCGCTGGGGTCGCCGCGCAGCGCGGCGAAGTCGGGGTACTGGGCCGGGCTCAGCCCGTACTTGGCCTCGACCTCCTCCGGCGTGAAGCGGGTCAGGTCGCTGACGCCCTTGCGCGGGTAGAGCACGGTGACGTGCTCGTTGACCAGCTGCAGGGCGTCGCGGTCGCCGGTGCAGATCAGCACGTCCATGCCGGCCTCGACGGCCTGCACGGTGAGCGTGGCGATGACGTCGTCGGCCTCGTAGCCCTCGGCGGTGAGCACCGGCACGTGCAGCGCGGCCAGCACCTCCTGGATGAGGCTCACCTGCCCGCGGAAATCGGTCGGGCTCTCGGACCGGTTGGCCTTGTACTCGGCGTAGATCTCGCTGCGGAAGGTCTTGCGGCCGACGTCGAAGGCCACCGCGAGGTGGGTGGGCTGCTCGTCGCGCAGGACGTTGATCAGCATCGACGTGAAGCCGTAGACCGCGTTGGTGGGCTGGCCCGTGGTCGTGGAGAAGTTCTCCACGGGCAGGGCGAAGAAGGCGCGGTAGGCCAGCGAGTGCCCGTCGAGGAGCAACAGGCGGGGACGGGCCCCCGGCGCGGAGGCGGACACGGCGGGCGCGGGGGTACTGACCGGAGCGGACATCGCCGCGATCCTAATGACAGGACCCCGCTGCTCCCGCCCCTCGCGCGCCCGGGGCGGGCCCCTGCAGCGGGGCCTCGTGTCGTTACCGTGCGACACCGTGACCACCGCACCGCCCGCCTGGATGCCGACCGGGACCGTCAGCCCGCTGGACGACAAGCTCGGCATCCGGATCACCGACTTCGACCCCGACCGGCTCGTGGCGACGATGCCGGTGGCCGGCAACGAGCAGCCCTACGGCCTCCTGCACGGCGGGGCGACCTGCTCGCTGGTCGAGTCGATCGGCTCCTGGGCCGCGGCGATCCACGCGGGGCCCGAGCGCAAGGTGGTCGGCGTGGAGCTCAACGTCAGCTACGTGCGGGCGGCGAGCACCGGCGTCGTCACCGCCGTCTGCACCCCGGTCCGGCGCGGCCGGTCGCTGGCCACCTTCCTCATCGAGGTGACCGACGACCGGGGCCGGCTGACCGCCAGCGCCCGCCTCACCTGCATGGTCCTGGGCGGCTGAGCCGGCTCAGGCCTCCAGCGCGGTCGGCGCGACCACCGCGGGCAGGCTCCGCAGCGGGGGCCGGCGGCGCGCCGCCACCCGCCGGAGCGACGGCACCGGCACGCCGCCGCGCTGCCAGACGGCCAGCGCCCTGCTGAGGTTCTCGCGGGGCACGATCCGCCGGGTGGTCAGCGGGGCGAAGCCCATGCGGGCGAAGAACCGCTGCCGCTCGGCCTCGTGCCCGCCGACGGCGGCCACGACGTGGTCGGCCCCGGTCTCCGTGGCGTAGCCGGCCGCCGCCGCGAGGAGCGCCGCGCCGGCGCCGCGCCGGCGGTGCTCCCGGTGGACGACGAGGTTGTCCACCGTCACCTGCGGCACGCCCAGCACCGCCGACAGGGGGTCCACCCCCAGGACGGCCAGGCCGACGACCTGCTCGCCGTCGGTGCGCCCCACCGACGCCGCCGGTCCCGCCAGCACCGCCAGGACGACGCGGTGGCCCGGATCGGCCAGCAGCCGGCGGAAGCCCGCCGCCGCCGCGGCGCCGGGGGTCTGCCCGGTGAGCACCCCCTCGGCGTGGGCCTCGGCGCGGTGCTGACGCACCAGCGACAGCACCGCGGACAGGTCGTCGGGACGCGCGACGCGCGTCGTGATGCGGGACCGCGAACCGGATCCGGACACCCGAGGCCTCCCCTGGACGGTGAGCGGAGAGTGCCCGGCCGCGAGAGCGTGATCACGGCGGCGCGCCGACCCTGGGAACCGTGTGACGCCTGGGGCGGATCGCGGAAAGGTCACAGCTCGGGCGCGACTCAATCGCGCGGCAACACGCCTGGGTTACCGTCCACCCTCCACATGACGCTTGGAGGTTGCGTGACCCACGCGCCCACCCGCGGGGACGGGCCTGCCGCAGCAGCGCAGCGGACGGCGCCGCCCCGGTCCCCCGGCCGGCGGCGCGCCGCCCGCCTGCGGCGTCCCGTCGTCCTCCTGCTCCTGGCCACCGCGCTGTCGGGGCTGTTCGCCCTCGTGCTGCCCGGCACGGCGTCCGCCGCCGCTGACGAGCAGCAGTTCACCGGCACCCTCCAGACCAGCCGCAGCGGCCCGATCCCCGACGTCACCGTCACCGTCACCGCCGCCGGCGGGGACGAGGTCGGCGACGACACCACCGGCGACGACGGCCGGTGGGCGGTCACGGTCCCCGGCCCGGGTGAGTACACGGTGTCGATCGACGCCGGCGACCTCCCCGACGGCGTGCAACTGGGCGGCGCCGGCGACAGCCTCACGGTGACGATGCGCCCCGACCGGGCCCAGCAGACGGTCAACTTCGGGCTCTCCGACGGCACCACCGGCGCCGGGGCAGGCGGTTCCAAGGCGATCCAGCTGCTCATCGACGGCCTGCGGTTCGGCCTGATCATCGCCATGTGCGCCGTCGGCCTCTCGCTGATCTTCGGCACCACGGGGCTCACCAACTTCGCGCACAGCGAGCTGGTCACCATCGGCGCGGTCATCGCCTGGGCGGTCAACGTCGGCCTCGGGGTGCCGCTGATCCCCGCCACGCTGATCGCCGTCGTCTGCGGCGCCGCCGTCGGAGCGCTCAACGAATGGGGCATCTGGCGGCCGCTGCGCCGCCGGGGCACCGGCCTGGTCGCCGCCCTGGTCGTCTCGATCGGCCTGTCCCTGGCGCTGCGCTACCTGATCCAGGTGATCTTCGGCGGTCGGGCCCGGCCCTACGCCGACTACCGCGACCAGCGGGCCCGCGACTACGGCTTCTTCACCCTGACCGACCGCGCGCTGTGGTCGATCGTCATCTCCGTCGTCGTCCTGATCCTGGTCGCCGTCATGCTGCAGCGCACCAAGATCGGCAAGGCGATGCGGGCGGTCGCGGACAACCGCGACCTGGCGGCGTCCTCCGGCATCAACGTCAACCGCGTCATCCTCGTGGTCTGGATGATGGGCGGGGCGCTGGCCACCCTCGGGGGTGTGCTGCTCGGCCTCTCCGACCAGGTGCAGTGGGACATGGGCTTCCGCCTGCTGCTGCTCATGTTCGCCGGCGTCACCCTCGGCGGATTGGGTACCGCCTACGGCGCACTGGTCGGCAGCCTCATCGTCGGCGTCTTCGTGCAGATGTCGACGCTGGTCATCCCCAGCGACATCAAGTACGTCGGAGGGCTGTTGCTCTTGATCGTCATCCTCGTGATCCGACCCCAGGGCATCCTGGGCAGCCGGGCCCGGATCGGCTGAGCGATGTCCGATCTCCTCGACGCCCTCACCCTCGGCCTGCAGAACGCGTTCAACTCGCAGGCGATCTTCTTCATCCTGCTGGCCATCGGCCTGAACGTGCACTTCGGCTACGTCGGGCTGCTCAACTTCGGCCAGATCGCCTACGCCTCGCTGGGCGCCTTCGGCGTCGCCATCTCGGTGACCACCTGGGGCCTCCCGCTGTGGGTCGGCGTGCTCATCGGCCTGGCGGCCTCCGTGGTGCTCGCGCTGCTGCTGGGCCTCCCGACCCTGCGGCTGCGCGCGGACTACCTCGCCATCGTCACCATCGCCGCGGCCGAGATCCTCCGGCTGGTCCTCCGCTCGGTCGGCGCCACCCCGGTCACCGGCGGCTCCCGCGGCCTGCAGGGCTTCACCGGCGGCTTCGCCGACCTCCAGCCGTGGCCCAACGGCACGTACCGCTTCCTCGGCATGAACTGGAGCGGTTACGAGCTGTGGGTCAGCCTCGTCGGCTGGATCCTCGTGGCCCTGCTCAGCCTGTTGGTCTGGGGGCTCGTCCGCAGCCCCTGGGGCCGGGTGCTCAAGGCGATCCGGGAGGACGAGGACGCCGTCCGCGCGCTGGGCAAGAACGTCTACGCGTTCAAGATGCAGGCCCTCATCCTCGGCGGCCTGATCGGCTGCGTCGGGGGCATCATCTTCGGGCTGAGCCTGGCCTCGATCAACCCGGACAACTTCAACAACGGCAACACGTTCCTGGCCTACACGGCCCTGATCCTCGGCGGCGCCGCGCGCACCTGGGGCCCGATCGTCGGCGGGATGATCCTGCTGTTCCTCGTGCAGTTCGCCGACACCGGTCTCCGGGCACTGATCAGCAACGGGGTCATCCCCGAGACCCTGCTGAGCACCACCGACGTGGCCGGCCTGCGCTTCGTCATCATCGGCGTGGGCCTGATGGCGCTGCTGGTCTTCCGCCCCCAGGGGCTGTTCGGCGATCGACGAGAGGTGATGATCGATGCCCGCTGACCCGCAGCTGCCCGCCGGGGCGCACGCGGCGTCTGCCGACGCTCCGGCGGCCGGCGGGTCACCGCGGCGGCTGGCCCAGGCGGCCCTGCGCGACGTCGCCTGGGAGGTCGGCGTCGCCAAGCCCGATCCCGCCATCGTCGTCGACGGCGTGACCCGCACCTTCGGCGGCCTGACCGCGGTCGCGGTCGACCATCTGGAGATCCAGCGCGGCGGGATCACCGGCCTGATCGGCCCCAACGGCGCCGGCAAGACGACGCTGTTCAACCTGCTCACCGGGTTCGACCGTCCCGACACCGGCACGTGGGCCTTCGACGGCCGCCCGCTGGGCAAGCTGGCGCCGCACCAGGTGGCCCGGCTCGGTGTCGTCCGGACCTTCCAGCTCACCAAGGCGCTGTCGCGGCTCACCGTGCTGCAGAACATGCTGCTCGGCGCACAGGACCAGCGCGGCGAGAGCATGCTCCAGGCACTGCTGCCCGGCCGCTGGCGCGCCCAGGAGACGGCCAACACCGAGCGCGCCCTGGAGCTGCTCACCCGGTTCAAGCTGATCGCCAAGAAGGACGACTTCGCCGGCACCCTCTCCGGTGGCCAGCGCAAGCTCCTGGAGATGGCGCGGGCGCTGATGAGCGACCCGAAGGTGGTCATGCTCGACGAGCCGATGGCCGGGGTGAACCCCGCCCTGACGCAGAGCCTGCTCGGCCACGTCAAGGACCTCCGCGAGGAGGGGATGACGGTCATCTTCGTCGAGCACGACATGGACGTCGTCCGCGACATCAGCGACTGGGTGGTCGTCATGGCCGCCGGCAAGGTGATCGCCGAGGGCCCGCCCGAGTCGATCTCGCAGAACCAGGCGGTGGTCGACGCCTACCTCGGGGCGCACCACGACGCCCCGCTGACCATCGACGAGGAGGACCGCGTGCTGGCCGAGGCCGAGGAGCGGATCGCCCGCGAGGAGGGCACCGCCGGCGAGGTCCTCGACAGCGACAACGGCCGAGGGAGCGGGAACCGATGAGCGAGCCCCTGTTCGACGTCGACGAGTCCGGCGAGGACGTCACCCGGGCCGACGAGGCCGCCACCGGGTCCGGCGAGATCTCCCCCGCCGAGAAGGCCGCGACCCGCGAGGAGCACCAGCGCCTGGCCGAGGGCGCGCTCGTGCGCGCCGACGACCTGGTCGCCGGCTACCTGCCCGGCGTCAACATCCTCCGCGGCTGCGACTTCTACCTGCAGGAAGGCGAGCTGGTCGGCATCATCGGCCCCAACGGCGCCGGCAAGTCGACCCTGCTCAAGACGCTGTTCGGGCTCATCCCGGTGCGGTCGGGCAGCGTCACGCTGCGCGGGGAGGACATCACCTCCGCCCCGGCGCACCGGCTGGTGTCCCTCGGCGTCGGCTACGTGCCGCAGAACAACAACGTGTTCCCCTCGCTCACGCTCGAGGAGAACATGCAGATGGGCGTCTACCTGCGGTCCAAGACGTTCCGGGAGCGGTTCGACTACGTCATCGACCTCTTCCCGCTGCTGGGTGAGCGGCGCAAGGCCAAGGCCGGCACGCTCTCCGGCGGTGAGCGGCAGATGGTCGCCATGGGCCGGGCGCTGATGATGGACCCGTCGGTGCTGCTGCTCGACGAGCCGTCGGCGGGTCTGTCGCCCGCCTACCAGGACGAGGTGTTCATCCGCTGCCGGCGGATCAACGCCACCGGCGTCTCGATCATCATGGTCGAGCAGAACGCCCGCCGCTGCCTGCAGATCTGCGACCGCGGCTACGTGCTCGACCAGGGCCGCAACGCCTACACCGACACCGGTGAGTCGCTCATGCACGACCCCAAGGTCATCGAGCTCTACCTGGGCACCCTCGCCAAGGCGCACTGAGCCCAGCACCGTCCCCGACGAACGGCGCCGGCCCCCGAGGGGCCGGCGCCGTTCGTCGTCCGGGGGGACCGCGGCGCGCGCTCCCGCTCCCCCATCCGGCCCCGGACGTGCCAGTGGCCCGGCACCACGGGGTGCCGGGCCACTGGTGGGTGTGCTGTCAGGTCACCGGGCCGGGCCGATGCCCTGCTCGTTCATCGCCGCGATGATCTTGCCCGACTCGTCGAAGCCGATGACGACGATGGCGTCGGGGTTGAAGTCGACCATCTGACCGACGACGTCGCTGTAGTCCGACGCGGTCGGGTCGTAGTCGACCCGCAGGATGGCGTCCTCGCTCAGACCGGAGGCCTGCAGGTTCTCGATGACCTGCCCGGCCAGGCCGGTGCCGTACTCGCTGTTCTGCACGAGCAGGCCGACCGAGGTGTTGCCGTCCTGGTTGATGACGTCGGCGAGCACCTGGCCCTGGAAGAGGTCCGGCGGCGCGGTGCGGAAGTACAGGCCGCGGTCCTCGTACGTGGTGAACGCGTCCGAGGTGTTGGCCGGGGAGAACATGACCACACCAGCGGCGGTGATGGTGTCGACGACCGCCTTGCTGACGTCGGACGACGCCGCACCGATGATCACGCTGACGTTCTGCGACAGCAGCGTCTGGGTGCTGGCCACGGCGACGGCGGTGTTGGCCGCCTCGCCGGAGTCGGTGCCCACGACGGCCGGGATCGGCTGGCCGAGGACGCCACCCGCGGCGTTGATGTCGTTGACCGCCAGCTGGACGCCGGCGACCTCCGGCGGGCCGAGGTAGGCGAGGCTGCCGGTCAGCGGGAGCAGGGTGCCGACGACGAACGGGCCGGTGCCGGTGCCGAAGGGCGCGGGAGCCGGGCCCTCGTCGGAGGCGGCGTTCTCCTCCTCGCCGACGACGATGTACTCGGTGAGGCTGTCGTCGAGCTGGTTGTCCGGGCCGAAGGCCAGGATGCCGAAGCTCGCGACCGCCGGCTCACCGGGGTCGGAGAAGGCCAACGGGCCGGTCACGCCGTCGTAGTCCGGGTTGCCGCCGGCCTCGATGATCGCGATGCAGCCGGCGAAGTCGGTGCACTTCTCGCCACCGAAGGTGACGCCGTTGACGTAGGGGGCCCACACCGTGGCGTCGGCGCTCTGCGCCATCGCCGCGGCCAGGGCGCTGATGACGACGGCGTCGTAGGACTCGCCCGCGTAGTTGTAGTCCTGCAGGTTGGGGTCGACGGCCAGGAGCTTGTCCTTGAAGTCCTGCGACAGGTCCGTCAGCGGGGTCGTGCCCTTCAGGCCCTCGAGCGCGCCCTCCTGGTCGAACTGCTCACCCAGGGCGTTACCGACGTTGCCGTCGGTGCCGTAGACGTTGACCTGCTTCTGCTCGCCGCCGCCGCCGCCCGAGCCCGAGCCGCTGCCACCCTCGTCGTCGCCGCCGCTGCTGCAGGCGGCGAGGACGACGAGTGCAGCGCTCGAGAGGGCGATGCCGCGGGCCTTGGTGCCGGTGCGCATCAAGTGTCTCCCAGTCGTCGTGCGTCGTTCCGCGGACCACCACGAGATGCCGTGGGATCCGATGAGAGGCAGAAGGTAACTGCTGCATCCACAGGCAGAACGGGAGCGGCCATGACCGTGATGAGGTCGTGACCTCGGGTGTTCCGGGTGTGTTACGCCATCCGCGGAGCGTGACGGGGGTCTCTCCGGCCGAGCAGGAGCCGTCTCGGCAGGTCAGGCCTGGTCAGCCGTGGGAGCGCTGTCCTGGGCGAGGATCCGGTCGGCCAGCGCCTTCATCGAGGTGCGCTCGTTCATCGCCGTCCGCTGGATCCAGCGGAAGGCCTCGGCCTCGGTCATCCCCTGGTCGGTCATCAGCCGGCCCTTCGCCTTCTCGATGACCTTGCGGGCCTCCAGCCGGTCCTCCAGCGTGCGCACCTCGCTGTCCAGCGCGGACATCTCGGCGAAGCGGGCGCGGGCCACCTCGATCGCGGGCACCAGGTCGTTCTTGGAGAACGGCTTGACCAGGTAGGCCATCGCGCCGGCGTCGCGGGCCCGCTCGACCAGCTCCCGCTGGCTGAAGGCGGTCAGCACGATCACCGGCGCCACACGGGCCCCGGCGATCTGCTCGGCCGCCGACAGGCCGTCGAGGACGGGCATCTGGATGTCGAGGATGACGAGGTCGGGCGCGAGCTCACGGGCGCGGTCGACGGCCTGCTGGCCGTCGCCGACCTCCGCGACGACGACGTACCCCTCCTCCTCGAGCATCTCCTTGAGGTCGAGGCGGATGAGCGCCTCGTCCTCGGCGATGAGCACGCGGGTGGGCTGGCTGGTCACGGCACGACCCTATCGATGCGGGGGCCTCCCGACCTCCCGGTTAGGCTGCTCGGGCCGCCGGAGACCTGTGGTGTCCGGCACGCCCCCGTACCCCAATCGGCAGAGGGAGCGGATTCAAAACCCGCGCAGTGTGCGTTCGAGTCGCACCGGGGGCACCGCGTCATCCGTCGGCCCACCGGCCGACACCGCGGCCAGGTGCCGTTCCCGGTCTGCGCTGAGCCGCTTCCCGTGTCCCGACCGGGAGGCGCTCCGGCCCGGTCGGGACCGTCCCCGACCCGTGTCCCTGGCTGGGTCGGCGCCGCCGGCCGGGGTCGGGTCGACACCGCCGTCCCTGACGGGGGTCCGGCGCGACCGCCGCATACGGTGGGCGCGTGAGCGAGCCCACGTCGTCCCCGGCAGCCCCGCACATGACCCCGGAGGAGTTCCGCCGGCACGGCCACGAGGTGGTCGACTGGATCGCCGACTACTGGACCCGCGTCGGCACCCTCCCGGTCCGCTCCCCCGTCTCGCCCGGTGACGTGCGGGCCGCGCTGCCCGAGGCGCCGCCGGAGACCGGTGAGCCGATCGCCGCGGTCCTGGCCGACCTGGACCGCGTCGTCCTCCCCGGGATCACGCACTGGCAGCACCCCGGCTTCCTCGGCTACTTCCCCGCCAACACCTCCGGCCCGTCGGTGCTGGGCGACCTGGTGTCGGCCGGCCTGGGCGTGCAGGGCATGTCGTGGGTGACCAGCCCGGCGGCCACCGAGCTCGAGCAGCACGTCATGGACTGGTTCGCCGGCCTCCTGGGCCTGCCGGACTCCTTCCGCTCCACCGGCACCGGCGGCGGCGTCGTCCAGGACTCCAGCTCCGGCGCCAACCTCGTCGCGCTGCTCGCGGCGCTGCACCGCGCCAGCGGCGGGGCGACCGTGCGGCACGGCGTGGTGCCCGAGGAGTACACCGTGTACGTCTCCTCCGAGACGCACTCGTCGATGGAGAAGGCCGTGCGGGTCGCCGGCCTCGGCAGCGACGCCGTCCGGATCGTGGAGGTCGGCCCCGACCTGGCCATGCGGCCGGCGGCCCTGGCCGCCCGGCTGGAGCGCGACGTCGCCCGTGGGCTCAAGCCGGTGCTGGTGTGCGCCACGGTGGGCACCACCTCCACCACGGCCGTCGACCCGCTCGCCGAGATCGGACCGATCTGCCAGAGGTACGGGGTCTGGCTGCACGTCGACGCCGCCTACGCCGGCGTCAGCGGCCTGGTGCCGGAGCTGCGCCCGCTGCAGGACGGCGTCGAGTGGGCCGACAGCTACACCACCGACGCGCACAAGTGGCTGCTCACCGGCTTCGACGCCACGCTCTTCTGGGTCGCCGACCGGGGCGCCCTCACCGGAGCGCTGGCCATCCTGCCGGAGTACCTGCGCAACGCGGCCACCGACGCCGGCACCGTCGTCGACTACCGCGACTGGCAGATCGAGCTGGGCCGGCGGTTCCGTGCCCTCAAGCTGTGGTTCGTGCTGCGCTGGTACGGCGCCGAGGGGCTGCGGGCGCACATCCGCTCCGGTGTGGCGCTGGCCCAGGAGCTGGCCGGCTGGGCGGCGGCCGACGACCGCTTCGAGGTGGCCACGCCGCATCCGCTGTCGCTGGTCTGCCTGCGGCCCACCTGGCCCGCGGACGTCGACGCCGACGTCGCCACCATGACGCTGCTGGAGCGGCTCAACGACGGCGGCGAGGTGTTCCTGACCCACACCACGGTGCGCGGCCAGGTCGTGCTGCGGGTGGCCATCGGCGCGCCGACGACGACCCGCGCCACCGTCGAGCGGGCGTGGGCGCTGCTGTGCGAGGGGCACGACTGGCTGGCCGCCGACTTCGCCGACCAGGCCGCCGAGCGGGCCCGCCTGGACGCCGAGCGCCGGGCCGACGCCGAGCGCCGGGCCGAGGCCGAACGCCGGGCCGAGGCCGAGCGTGCGGCCGCGGCGCAGGAAGCCGCGGCCCAGGAGACGACTCCCCAGGAGGCGGCTCCCCGGGTGGAGACCGACCAGGAGTCCCCCGCCGAGCCCGCCTCCCTCGAGGCCCCGGCTGCGCAGGACGAGACCGCCGCCCAGGCGGAGGCCCAGCAGGAGCTCGCCGGCGAGGTCGGCGCCGGCTGAGCCGGCCGGGACCTCGCGGGCGCGGTCAGGCCTCGAGGTCCCGGAGCAGGCCCTCCTGGGTCACCGTGGCCACGTGGGTGCCGTCGGCGGCCCAGATCTGGCCGAAGCACAGCGCGCGACCGCTCGAGGCGGCCGGGCTGTCGGTCTCGTAGAGGAACCACTCGTCGGCGCGCACCGTGGCGTGGAACCAGACGGCGTGGTCGAGGCTGGCGCCCACGTACCGGTCGGCCCAGCCGCCCAGGCGGGCGAGGCCGGCGCCGAGCAACGTGAGGTCGCTGACGAAGGTCAGGGCGGCGGCGTGCGTCGGGCCGTCGTCGGGCAGCCGGCCGGCCACCCGCATCCAGACCCGGGTCTGCGTGTGCGGCGGCGACTTGCGCCGGCGGAGGAACGGGTCCTCCAGCGGCCGCTGCTCCACGGCGCGCGACAGCGACTCGGTGAGCGCATCGGGCCGGCCGTGCCGCCGGCTGAGGTCCGCGAGCGAGGGCAGGTCCTCGGGGCGCGGCACCTCGGGCATCGGCAGCGAGTGGGAGACGACGGCCGGCTCGGCGCGGTGGAAGTCCGCGGTCAGCGCGAAGATCGCGACGTTCTCGCCCTTGCGGTGCTGGAAGCCCAGCACCCGGCGGGTGGTGAAGGAGCGCCCGTCCCGGATGCGGTCGACGACGTAGCGGATCTCCTCCGTGGGGTCACCGGGGCGGAGGAAGTAGGCGTGCAGCGAGTGGACCGGCCGGTCCTCCGGAGCGGTGCGCTCGGCGGCCATCAGCGCCTGGCCGGCCACCTGGCCGCCGAAGATCCGCTGCAGGCGCGTCGTGGGGGTGCGCCCGACGAAGACGTCGGGGTCGCGCTCCTCGAGGTCGAGCACCGACAGCAGCGCCGCGACCTCGTCCTCACCGCCCTCGGTGACCGGCCGGTCCGGGCTCACGAGTCGGTGCCGACTTCGTGCACGCGGATGAGGTTGGTCGAGCCGGTGGTGTTGGGCGGGCTGCCGGCGACGACGACCACGCGGTCGCCCTCGCGGAGCCGGCCGATCGACAGCAGCGAGAAGTCCACCTGGCGCACCATGTCGTCGGTGTGCGACACCGAGGGCACCAGGAACGTCTCCACGCCCCAGGACAGCGCCAGCTGGCTGCGGACCCGGCCGTCGACGGTGAAGGCCAGCAGCGGCTGCTTCGGGTGCAGCGCGGCCAGCCGGCGGGCGGTGTCGCCGGTCTGGGTGAAGGTCGCCAGCGCCTTGACGTCGAGGCTCTCGGCCACGTCGCGGGCGGCACGGACGATCGCCCCCGAACGGGAGCGGGAGCGGCGCAGCAGCTCCGGCGCGCGGGTGTCGTCGCCCTCGACGGCGGCGATGATCCGCTCCATCGTGCGGACGGCGGCGATCGGGTAGCGGCCCACCGAGGTCTCCCCCGACAGCATGACCGCGTCCGCGCCGTCGAGGACGGCGTTGGCGACGTCGGAGGCCTCGGCGCGGGTGGGCCGGGAGTTGCTGATCATCGACTCGAGCATCTGGGTGGCGACGATGACCGGCTTGTTCCGCTCGCGGGCCGCCTGCACGGCCCGCTTCTGCACCAGCGGCACCTGCTCCAGCGGCAGCTCCACGCCCAGGTCGCCGCGGGCGACCATGATCCCGTCGAAGGCCTCGACGATCGCCTCGAGGTTGGCCACCGCCTCGGGCTTCTCCAGCTTGGCGATGACCGGGACGTAGACGTCCTCCTGGCGCATGATGTCGCGGACCAGCTCCACGTCGGCCGGCGAGCGCACGAACGACAGCGCGATGAAGTCCACCGACAGGTGCAGGGCGAAGCGGAGGTCCTCGGCGTCCTTGTCCGACAGCGCCGGCACGCTCACCGCGACGCCGGGCAGCGACAGCCCCTTGTTGTTGGAGACCTCACCGCCCTCGACGACCAGGCACCAGACGTCGGGGCCGGTGACCTCGACGACGGAGAGGGCGAGCTTGCCGTCGTCCACGAGCAGCCGGTCACCGACGCGGACGTCGTTCGACAGGTTCTTGTAGGTCGTGGACACCCGCTCGGCGGTGCCCTCGACGTCCTCGACGGTGATGCAGACCCGGCTGCCGGTCACCCACTGCACCGGCCCGTCGGCGAAGGTGCCCAGCCGGATCTTGGGCCCCTGCAGGTCGGCGAGGACGGCGACCGCGTGGCCGGTGGTGTCCGAGGCCTCGCGGACCAGGCGGTAGGCGGTCGCGTGGTCCTCGTGCTTGCCGTGGCTGAAGTTCAACCGCGCCACGTCCATCCCGGACTCGACGAGGGCGGTGATCTGCTCGAGGCTGCTGGTCGCGGGTCCGAGAGTGCAGACGATCTTGGCGCGGCGGGACATGCCGACAACGCTAGTGGGCGGGCCTCCCACCTGCCGGGACCGCCCCTTGCGCGCGACGCCTGGTGGGACGGATGGCGAGAGCCGGGTCCCGTGGTACGGGACCCGGCTCTCCTCCGGTGGTGGGGCCGGCTCAGCGGAGGGCGACCGCCGTGGGGGTCACCGGCCGCGGCAGCATCGACTCGCCACCGGTCAGGTAGGCGTCGACCGCACCGGCCGCCGAGCGGCCCTCGGCGATCGCCCAGACGATGAGCGACTGGCCGCGGCCCATGTCACCGGCGACGAAGACGCCGGGCACGGTGGACATGAAGTCGCCGTCGCGGGAGACGTTGCCGCGCCCGTCGACGTCGGCGCCCAGGCCGTCGACGAGGCCCTCGCGCTGCGCGCCGGTGAAGCCCATGGCCAGCAGCACCAGCTGGGCCGGCAGCTCGCGCTCGGTGCCCTCGACCTTCTGGAACCGGCCGTCGACCCGCTCGACCTCGTGGATCAGCAGCGCGCGGACGTGGCCCTCGTCGTCGCCGAGGAACCGCTCGGTGTTCACGCTGAACAGCCGCTCGCCGCCCTCCTCGTGGGCGCTGGAGACCCGCATGACCATGGGGTAGGTCGGCCACGGGTTGTCGGTCGCCCGGCTGCCGGGCGGGGCCGGCATGATCTCCAGCTGGGTCACCGAGGCCGCGCCCTGGCGGTGGGCGGTGCCGAGGCAGTCGGCGCCGGTGTCACCGCCACCGATGATCACCACGTGCTTGCCCGTGGCGGTGATCGGCGGGTCGTCCAGCTCGCCGAGCGCCTGCCGGTTGCCGAAGGGCAGGTACTCCATGGCGAGGTGGATGCCGCGCAGCTCCCGGCCCGGAGCGGGCAGGTCGCGGCCGATGGTCGCCCCACCGGCGAGGACGACGGCGTCGTACTCCTCGCGCAGCGCCTCCACCGACAAGTCGTCGGCACCGCTGCCGCCCACCTCGACGCCGGTGACGAAGCGGGTGCCCTCGGCGCGCATCTGGTCCAGCCGCCGGTCCAGGACGGACTTCTCCATCTTGAACTCGGGGATGCCGTACCGGAGCAGCCCGCCGATGCGGTCGGCCCGCTCGTAGACGGTCACCTCGTGACCGGCGCGGGTCAGCTGCTGCGCGGCGGCCAGGCCGGCCGGGCCGGAGCCGACGACGGCGACCTTCTTGCCCGTCTGCTCCTGGGCCGGCTGCGGGGTCACCAGGTCGCGCTGGAACGCCTGGTCGATGATCTCCCACTCGATCTGCTTGATCGTGACCGGCGACTCCTGCAGGTTCAGCACGCACGCGCCCTCGCACGGGGCCGGGCACAGCTTCCCGGTGAACTCCGGGAAGTTGTTCGTCGCGTGCAGCCGCTCGATCGCGTCACCCCAGTCGTCGCGCCGGGCCAGGTCGTTCCACTCGGGGATGAGGTTCCCCAGCGGGCAGCCGTGGTGGCAGAACGGGATGCCGCAGTCCATGCAGCGGGCGGCCTGCTGGCGCACGGCCGCCACCGGGAAGACGGCGTCCTCCCCGCTGTCGCGGGTGAGGTAGACGTCCTTCCAGTCGAGGATCCGGACGTCGACCGGCCGGCGCGGCGGCAGCGCGCGGTCGTACTTCAGGAACCCGGTCGAGTCAGCCACGGGTGGCCTCCTGTCGGTGGGCGGGGAACGGGGTGGGGCGGGTCGCCGGCTCAGCCACGGGCGGCCTCCATGACGGCGCGGTCGACGTCGACCCCGGCGGCCTCGGCGGCCCGGCGGGCCTCGAGGGCCCGGCGGTAGTCGCGCGGCATGATCACGCTGAACTGCTCGGACCAGCGGCCCCAGTCGGCCAGCAGCGCGGCGGCCACCGGCGACTCGGTGTCGGCCTGGTACCGGGCCAGCACGTCGCGCAGCCACTGCGCCGACTCGCCGTCCAGCGGCTCGATGTCGACCATCTCGCCGTTGACCCGGTGGCGGGCCAGGTCGAGCACGTAGGCGATGCCCCCGGACATGCCGGCCGCGATGTTGCGCCCGGTCGGCCCGAGGATGACCGCCCGGCCACCGGTCATGTACTCCAGCGCGTGGTCGCCGACGCCCTCGACGACGGCCAGGGCACCGGAGTTGCGGACGCAGAAGCGCTCGCCGACCCGGCCGCGGAGGAAGATCTCCCCCGCCGTGGCGCCGTAGCCGATGACGTTGCCGGCGATGACGTTGTCCTCGGCGGCGAAGGTCGCCTCGCGGGACGGCCGGACGACGATCCGCCCGCCCGACAGGCCCTTGCCGACGTAGTCGTTGGCGTCGCCGAACAGCCGCATCGTCATGCCGCGGGGCACGAAGGCACCGAAGGACTGCCCGGCCGACCCGGTGAAGGTCAGGTCGATGGTGCCCTCGGGCAGGCCCTGGCCGCCGAAGCGGCGGGTGACCATCGAGCCCAGCATCGTGCCGACGGTGCGGTTGACGTTGCGCACCGGCAGCTCGAGGCTCACCGGCCGCGCGTCGAGCAGCGCGCCCTCGCACAGCTGGATCAGCGTCTGGTCCAGCGCGACGTCCAGGCCGTGCTGCTGGTCGCGGACCTTGTGCCGCGCCGCCCCCTCGGGCAGCTCCGGCACCGCGAGCATCGGCGACAGGTCCAGGCCGGCGGCCTTCCAGTGGTCGACCGCCTTGCGGGTGTCGAGCAGCTCGGCGTGGCCGACGGCCTCGTCGATCGACCGGAAGCCCAGCTCCGCGAGGTAGTGGCGGACCTGCTCGGCGAGGAACTCGAAGAAGGTGACCACGAACTCCGGCCGCCCGGTGAACCGCTTGCGCAGCTCCGGGTTCTGCGTGGCCACGCCGACCGGGCAGGTGTCCAGGTGGCAGACCCGCATCATGATGCAGCCGGAGACCACCAGCGGCGCGGTCGCGAACCCGAACTCCTCGGCACCCAGCAGCGCGGCGATGACGACGTCCCGGCCGGTCTTCAGCTGGCCGTCGACCTGCACGGTGATCCGGTCGCGCAGGCCGTTGGCCAGCAGCGTCTGCTGGGTCTCGGCCAGCCCCAGCTCCCAGGGGGAGCCGGCGTGCTTGAGCGAGGTCAGCGGCGCGGCGCCGGTGCCGCCGTCGTGGCCGGAGATCAGCACGAGATCCGCGTGCGCCTTGCTGACGCCCGCAGCGACCGTGCCGACGCCGACCTCGGCCACGAGCTTGACGTTGATCCGCGCCTCGTTGTTCGCGTTCTTGAGGTCGTGGATCAGCTGCTTGAGGTCCTCGATCGAGTAGATGTCGTGGTGCGGCGGCGGGCTGATCAGGCCCACGCCCGGCGTCGAATGCCGGGTCCGCGCCACCCAGGGGTAGACCTTGGCGCCGGGCAGCTGGCCGCCCTCGCCGGGCTTGGCGCCCTGGGCCATCTTGATCTGGATGTCGTCGGCGTTGACCAGGTACTCGCTGGTGACGCCGAACCGGCCGCTGGCCACCTGCTTGATCGCCGAGCGGCGCAGGTCGCCGTTCGGGTCGGGGGTGAAGCGGTCGGGGTCCTCCCCGCCCTCACCGGTGTTGGACTTGCCGCCGAGGCGGTTCATCGCGATGGCGAGGGTCTCGTGCGCCTCCTGGGAGATGGAGCCGTAGCTCATCGCCCCGGTCTGGAAGCGCTTGACGATCTCGCTGACCGGCTCGACCTCCTCCAGCGGCACCGGCGGGCGCACGCCGGTCCTGAGCGCGAAGAGCCCGCGCAGGGTCGCCGCCTCCTCGGAGAGGCGGTCGATCTCCTGGGTGTAGCGCTCGAAGACCTCGTACTGGCGCGACCGGGTGGAGTGCTGGAGCAGGAACACCGTCTCGGGGTTGAACAGGTGCACCTCGCCCTCGCG
The DNA here is from genome assembly GCF_054050695.1 of Blastococcus sp. SYSU D00820. Taxonomy (NCBI): domain Bacteria; kingdom Bacillati; phylum Actinomycetota; class Actinomycetes; order Geodermatophilales; family Geodermatophilaceae; genus Blastococcus; species Blastococcus sp. SYSU D00820. Next base: position 17,517 of record NZ_JBJGZW010000014.1, on the reverse strand, counting down.
GCGCCACTGGTACTCGCCACCGGTCTCCAGCCGGCGGTGGGCCCGCTCGGTCGGGTTCTCCGGGTAGGCGCGGCGGTGGCGCATCGCCACCTCCTCGGCCAGGACGTCGATGCCGACACCGCCGAGCGGGGCCGACGTCCCGGTGAAGTACTCGTCCACCAGGTCCTGGGACAGGCCGACGGCCTCGAAGATCTGCGCCATCGTGTACGAGCCGACGGTGCTGATGCCCATCTTGCTCATGACCTTCAGGACGCCCTTGCCCAGCGCCTTGACCGTGTTGCGGACGGCCTGGGCCGGCTCCACGCCGGTCAGCGCGCCGTCGCGGATGAGGTCCTCGATGGACTCGAAGGCCAGGTACGGGTTCACCGCAGCGGCGCCGTAGCCCAGCAGCAGCGCCACGTGGTGCACCTCGCGGCAGTCGCCGGACTCGACGACCAGGCCGACCTCCATGCGGGTCTTCTCGCGCACCAGGTGGTGGTGCACGGCCGCGGTCATCAGCAGCGACGGGATCGGGGCGCGCCGCTCGTCGCAGTCGCGGTCGGACAGCACGATGATCCGGGCACCGGCGGAGATCGCCTTGGAGACCTTGGTGCGCAGCTCCTCGATCGCCCGGGCCAGCGCCTCGCCGCCGCCGGTGACGTCGAAGTGGCCGGTGATCCGGACGGCGGCGTAACCGGGCAGGTCGCCGTCGTCGTCGATGTGCAGGATCTTGGCCAGCTCGTCGTTGTCGATCACCGGGTACGGCAGGAACACCTGCCGGCAGGACGCCGGGGTCGCCCGCAGCAGGTTCTGCTCGGGGCCGAAGGTGCGCCCGAGGCTGGTGACCAGCTCCTCGCGGATGGCGTCCAGCGGCGGGTTGGTCACCTGGGCGAACAGCTGCCCGAAGTAGTCGTAGAGCAGCCGCGAGCGGTCCGACAGCGCCGCCACCGGGGTGTCGGTGCCCATCGAGCCGATCGGCTCGGCGCCGCTGGAGGCCATCGGCGTGAGCAGGACCCGCAGGTCCTCCTCGGTGTAGCCGAACAGCTGCTGGCGGCGGACGACCGACTCGTGGCTGGGCCGGGCCCGGCGCCGCTCGGGCAGCGTGGGCAGGTGCACGAGGCCGGCGTGCAGCCAGTCGCCGTAGGGGTGCTCGGCGGCGAGGGCGCCCTTGACCTCCTCGTCGGACACGATCCGCCCGGCGGCGGTGTCGACGAGGAACATCCGGCCCGGCTGCAGCCGGCCCTTGGCCACGACCTCGGAGTCGGGGATCTCCAGGACGCCGACCTCGCTGGCCAGGACGACGAAGTCGTCCTTGGTGTGCCACCAGCGGCCCGGGCGCAGCCCGTTGCGGTCGAGGACGGCGCCGATGACCGTGCCGTCGGTGAACGCGACCGCGGCCGGCCCGTCCCACGGCTCCATGATCGAGGAGTGGAACCGGTAGAAGGCCCGCCGGGCGGCGTCCATCTCCTCGTGGTTCTCCCACGCCTCCGGGATCATCATGAGGACGGCGTGCGGCAGCGAGCGGCCGGACAGGTGCAGCAGCTCGAGCACCTCGTCGAAGGTCGCCGAGTCGCTGAAGTCGCTGGCGGTGACCGGGAAGATCCGCTCCAGGCCCAGCTCGCTCGCGGGGCCGGCCGGACCGTCGAACAGCTCGGTCTCGAGCTTGGCCTCGCGGGCCCGCATCCGGTTCCGGTTGCCCTTGATGGTGTTGATCTCGCCGTTGTGCGCGATCAGCCGGAACGGGTGGGCCAGCGGCCAGCTCGGGAAGGTGTTGGTCGAGAACCGGCTGTGCACCAGCGCGATCGCCGACTCGTAGCGCTCGTCGCGCAGGTCGGGGAAGAACGCCGGCAGCTGGTCGGTGGTCAGCATGCCCTTGTAGGTCAGCGTCCGGGACGACAGCGACGCGATGTAGAGGGAGCTGCCGGCCTCGCGGGCGGCCCGCTCGGCCCGCTTGCGCAGGACGAACGAGCGCCGCTCCAGGCGGGTCACGCCGTTGCACACCACGTTGCCGCCGAACGCGGTCGCGTCGGCGCGGGCGCCCATGGTCTCGGCGACGAACACCTGGGCGAAGTGCGGCATGACCGCGCGGGCGGTGGGACCGAGGTCGGCGCCGTCGGGGTCGACCGGCACCTCGCGCCAGCCGAGGACGGTCAGGCCCTCCTCGGTGGCGATGCGGGCGACGTCCTCCACTCGGGCGGCCCGCTCGGCCTCGTCCACCGGCATGAACGCGATGCCCACCGAGTACTCGCCGACCGGCGGCAGCTCGAAGTCGACGCTCGCGCGCAGCAGCGCGTCGGGGACCTGGGTCAGGATGCCGGCGCCGTCACCGGAGTTGGGCTCCGAGCCGGCGGCACCCCGGTGGTCGAGGTTGTGCAGCGCGGTCAGGCCGGCGGCCACGATGGCACGCGACCGGCGCCCCTGGACGTCGGCCACGAAGGCCACACCACAGGCGTCCTTGTCGTTGGCCGGGTCGTAGAGGCCTGCGGCCGGCGGCACCGCCGAGAAGGGCACACCCGACGTGCGGGCGGCCGGAGAGAGGGGGGCGGAGAACCCGGTCATGTCACTCCCGTCGTCGGCTGACACCCCGCCCTCGAGGGAGGTGCGGAGCGGGGGCTCACTGCGGAGCCCGGCCGGTGGTCAAGGGCGGAGCAGGCGGCACTGCGGCGAGCACGGACGCCGGGGAACGCGGTACCCGGGCAGTTCGGCTCGTGGAAGCCCAGCGGGTGGTGGCCGCGGGGCTGTCGTCCGCGGGGCGGCGCTGGCCCGGTTCCGACGCGTGGACCCGCCCAGGATCACTGGTGGGTCAGGGGGAAGGGTACACAGCCGTAACACGGACTCCAGCCACGGAAACCGGTGGTCCGGCGGCTCCGGTCAGGCCGGATCGCGGGGCGGGTGACCCTCGTCACCGGGCCGGTCGTCGTCGCTGCCATCGGCGCTGGTGAGAGGCGTGGCGGACGCCGTGGCGGGGGTGCCGTCGTCGCCGGCGCTGTCGCTCTCGTCACGCGTGCGGTCGAGCACCTCGCGCGGCCGGCCCCGCATCAGGACGAAGTAGGCCAGCGCGGCCAGCCCGACCACGGCGGCGGTGAAGACGTTGAGCCGGACGCCGAGGAAGGTGTTGGCCGGGTCGATGCGCAGCAGCTCGATCCAGAAGCGGCCGGCGCAGTAGGCGGCCACGTAGAGGGCAAAGGCGCGACCGTGGCCGAGCCGGAAGCGGCGGTCGGCCCACACCACCAGGGCGGCGGCGGCGAGGTTCCACAGCAGCTCGTAGAGGAACGTGGGGTGGAAGTACCCGAGCACGACCGGGTCGCCGGCCGCGTCGGTCACCGCGCGGGTGCCGGTCCACTCGTGGATGCGCAGCGCCCAGGGCAGGTCGGTCGGCCCGCCGTAGAGCTCGTTGTTGAACCAGTTGCCCAGCCGGCCGACGGCCTGGGCGACCAGCAGGCCCGGGGCGATGGCGTCGGCGAAGGCCGGCAGGGGGATGCCGCGGCGGCGGCAGGCGATCCAGGCGCCGACCCCGCCGAGGGCGATGGCGCCCCAGATGCCCAGGCCGCCCTCCCAGATGGCGAAGGCCTTGAGCGGGTCGCCGCCCTCCCCGAAGTAGGGCTGCGGGGTGCTGACGACGTGGTACAGCCGGCCGCCGATGATGCCGAAGGGCACCGCCCAGACGGCGATGTCGAGCACCTCGCCGGGGCGGCCGCCGCGGGCCACCCACCGCTTCTCGGTGATCCAGCAGGCCAGCACGATGCCGGCGATGATGCACAGCGCGTAGGCGCGCAGCGGCAGCGGCCCGACCTCCCAGACGCCCTGCGTCGGGCTCGGGATCGCGGCGAGCGCGGTCACGCCGACACCCGCTGCCGCACGCCCTCGGCCAGCTCGGCCGACAGCGCGCGGACGCCCTCGGCACCGCGCCCGTCGAGCATCTCCCGCACGTAGGCCGATCCGACGATGACGCCGTCGGCGAACGCGCCGACCTCGGCGGCCTGGGCGGCGTTCGAGACGCCGAGCCCGACGCACACCGGCAGGCCCGGACGGGCCTCGGCGACCGCCTCGCGGGTGCGGGCGACCAGCCGCTCGGCGGCGTCGCCGACGGTGGCACGGGTGCCGGTGACGCCCATGGTGGAGGCGGCGTAGACGAAGCCCCGGCAGGCGGCCACGGTGGAGCGCAGCCGGGCGTCGGTGGAGGACGGCGCGACGAGGAACACGCGGTCGAGGTCGGCGGCCTCCGCCGCGGCGACCCACTCGGCGGCCTCGTCGGGGATGAGGTCGGGGGTGATGGCCCCCGCTCCCCCGGCGGCGGCCAGGTCGGTGGCGAACCGCTCGACGCCGTAGCGCTCGATCGGGTTCCAGTAGCTCATGACCACCGGCACGGCCCCGGCGGCGGCGACCGCCTCGACGGCGCGCAGCACGTCGCGCATGCCCACGCCGGCCCGGACGGCGACGTCCACGGCCTGCTGGATCACCGGCCCGTCCATGCCCGGGTCGCTGTAGGGGACGCCGACCTCGACGACGTCGGCGCCACCCGCCACCGCGGCGGTCATCGCCGCGATCGAGGTGTCGACGTCGGGATACCCGACGGGCAGGTAGGCGATCAGCGCCGCGCGGTCGTGCGCCCGCGCCCCGGCGAGGGCGTCCTCCAGCTTGCTGCTCATGCCTGCGACCCCGCGTCCCGGCCGGCGACGGCCTCGTCGTTGCTGACCGCGCCCTCGGTGGGCTGCTGGTCGGTGTCCAGCCCCGGACCGGGGTCGACGTCCTCGCGGTCGCCGAGCCCGAACCAGCGGGAGGCGGTCTCGACGTCCTTGTCGCCGCGCCCGGAGAGGTTCACCAGCAGCAGGGCGTCCGGACCCAGTTCCCGCCCGAGCGTCATCGCCCCCGCCAGCGCGTGCGCGGACTCGATCGCCGGGATGATCCCCTCGGTCCGGCACAGCAGCGCGAAGGCCTCCATGGCCTCGGCGTCGGTGACCGGCCGGTACTCGGCCCGCCCGATGGCGTGCAGGTGGCTGTGCTCCGGGCCGACGCCCGGGTAGTCCAGCCCGGCGCTGATCGAGTGGGACTCGATGGTCTGGCCGTTCTCGTCCTGCAGCAGGAACGAGCGGGCCCCGTGCAGCACCCCCGGCGTGCCGCCGGTGATGGTGGCCGCGTGCCGGCCGGTGTCCACGCCGTCGCCGCCGGCCTCGAGCCCGACCAGCCGCACGCCCTCGTCGGGCACGAAGGCGGTGAAGATGCCGATGGCGTTGGACCCGCCACCGACGCAGGCGAGGACGGCGTCGGGCAGCCGGCCCGCCCGCTCGAGCACCTGGGCACGGGCCTCGTCGCCGATGACCCGCTGGAAGTCGCGGACCATCGCGGGGAACGGGTGCGGGCCGGCGACGGTGCCGAAGACGTAGTTGGTCGTCTCGACGTTGGTCACCCAGTCGCGGAAGGCCTCGTTGATCGCGTCCTTCAAGGTGCGCGAGCCGGTGGTCACCGGGATCACCTCGGCACCCAGCAGCCGCATGCGGGCGACGTTGAGCGCCTGGCGGCGGGTGTCCTCCTCGCCCATGTAGACGGTGCAGGACAGCCCCATGAGCGCCGCGGCGGTCGCCGTCGCGACGCCGTGCTGGCCGGCGCCGGTCTCGGCGATGACGCGGGTCTTGCCGATCCGCCGGGTGAGCAGCGCCTGGCCCAGCACGTTGTTGATCTTGTGCGAGCCGGTGTGGTTGAGGTCCTCGCGCTTGAGCAGCACGCGGGCGCCGCCGGCGTGCTCGGCGAAGCGGGGCACCTCGGTGACCGGGCTCGGCCGGCCGGTGTAGTCGCGCTGCAGCGCGGCGAACTCGCGGAGGAAGGCGGGGTCGACCCGCATCGCCTCGTAGGCCTCGGTGAGGTCGTCGAGCGCGGCCACCAGCGCCTCGGGCACGAACCGGCCGCCGAAGATGCCGAAGTGGCCGGTCGCGTCCGGCCAGCCCGGACGCGCCGGGAGCTGCGGTTCTCCGGTCTGCGGCGGGCTGGTGGTCGTCATGGCCCCAGAGTAAGGACCTCCCTGCCCCCCACCGCTCGCAGGCTCGCGGCGGGCCCGTGCAGGGAGGCCGGGATCAGCGCGTCGTGCGCGGGGTGGCCGGGTGCGACCCGGCGGTGACCAGGTCGGCGACGGCCTGGCGCGGGTCGCCGGCGGTGACCAGCCCCTCGCCGACCAGGACGGCGTCGGCCCCGGCGCCGGCGTAGGAGATGAGGTCGTGCGGGCCCCGGACGCCGGACTCGGCGACCTTGACCACCCCGGAGGGCAGCCCGGGGGCGATCCGCTCGAAGGTGCCGCGGTCCACCTGCAGGGTGGTGAGGTCGCGGGCGTTGACGCCGATCACCGCGGCGCCGGCGTCGAGCGCGCGGTCGGCCTCGGCCTCGGTGTGCACCTCGACCAGGGCGGTCATGCCCAGCGACTCGACCCGCTCGAGCAGGCCGACGAGGGCGTTCTGCTCCAGCGCGGCGACGATCAGCAGGACGACGTCGGCCCCGTGCGCCCGCGCCTCGTGCACCTGGTAGCTGCTGACCACGAAGTCCTTGCACAGCACCGGCACCTCGACCGCGGCGCGGACGGCGGCGAGATCGGCGTGGCTGCCGCCGAAGCGGCGGCGCTCGGTGAGGACGCTGATCACCCGGGCGCCGCCGTCGGCGTACTGGGCGGCCAGCACGGCGGGGTCGGGGATGTCGGCCAGCGGGCCCTTCGACGGGCTCTGCCGCTTGACCTCGGCGATGACGCCGACACCGGGCGCGCGCAGCGCGGCCAGGGCGTCGAGGGCCGGGCGGGCATCGCGGGCGGCGGCCTTGACCTCGGCCAGCGGGGTGAGCGCCTCCCGCGCGGCGACGTCCTCCCGGACGCCGGCGACGATCTCGTCGAGGACGTTCACGACCCCTCCTCGCTGCTGGGCGGCCACCCCCACTGCAGTGCTGCCCGGCGGGGCGGGGTGGGCTTCCCGTCCGGATCGGGTGGACCCACTCTAGAGGCGGCTGCCGGGGGCCCCGTCCGGGGGGCGGGTCGGGGGCTCGAGCGCCTCCTCCGTGGGGTCCTCCCCGCGGTCCAGCGCCCGCCAGGCGTCCAGGGCGACGTCGTCGTCGGTGCGGGGACGGGACCGCGCCTCCGCCGCGCCCGCCGAGCGCTCGTAGCGGCGGCCCATGGCCGCCCAGCCGCGGCCGCGCAGCACCGTGAGCACCGCCGCGGCGACGGCCAGCACCCCGGCGAGGGCGGTCAGCAGGGGCCAGGCCGTGTGCACGTCGACGGCCAGGCCGGTGTCGGACGCGCCGCCCCCGTCGGGCAGGTCGGCGGCGTCCAGGCCCGCGACCAGCACCCGCAGCCCCGACCAGGCCAGCACGCCACCGGCCACCGCGGTGAGGAGGCCGACGGCGACCCGCGCGGTGCCGCGCACGGCGACCAGCGCCACCGCGGCGGCCAGCACGACCAGCGCGCAGGCCGGCACGAGGGCGGCGAGCGCCGAGCCGGACACCGTCTCGACCACCGGCGGCAGCGGCGGCCGGCGCTGCACCTCCACGGTCGCCCACGCCTGGCCGCCGGCCGAGAGCGCCAGCGCCGCGGCGACCGCGCAGCCGGCGACCGCCGCGGTCAGCTCCCGGCGTCCCGCGCCGCTCACCGGACCTCCCGCATGCCCTCCGCCGTCGCGATCGCCGACAGCACCGCCCGCGCCTTGTGCCGGGTCTCGGCCTCCTCGGTCGCCGGGTCGCTGTCGGCCACGATCCCGGCGCCGGCCTGCACGTAGGCCCGCCCGTCGTGCAGCACCGCCGTCCGGATCGCGATGGCCATGTCCAGGTCACCGCTGGCGTCGACGTAGCCGACGGTGCCCGCGTACAGCGCCCGGCGGGTCGGCTCCAGCGACTCGATGATCGCCATGGCGCTCGGCTTCGGGGCGCCCGAGACGGTGCCGGCCGGGAAGGTCGCGTCGAAGACGTCGAGGGCGTCCCACTCCGGCGCCACCTCACCGGCCACCGTGGACACCAGGTGCATGACGTGGCTGTAGTACTCGATCCGCATGAAGTCGGGCACCTCGACGGTGCCCGGCACGCTGACCCGGCCCAGGTCGTTGCGCGCGAGGTCGACGAGCATCACGTGCTCGGCGCGCTCCTTGGGGTCGGCGAGCAGCCCCTCGGCCAGCCGGGCGTCCTCCTCGGGAGAGCCGCCGCGCGGGCGGGTGCCGGCCGGCGGGTGCACCACGGCGGAGCGGCCGGTGACCGTCACCAGCGCCTCCGGCGAGGAGCCGACGACGTCGAACGGCGACTCCCGGCCGGCGAAGCGCAGCAGGTACATGTACGGCGAGGGGTTGGTCGCCCGCAGCACCCGGTAGAGGTCGAGCGCCTCGACCTCGGTGGCCACCTCGAACCGCTGGGCCAGCACCACCTGGAAGGCGTCGCCGGCGCGGATGCGCTCGCGGATGGTCTCGACGCCGGCCTCGTACACCCCGGGCGCCATGTTGCTGGCGACCGGCGGCGGCTCGGCGGTCTCGAACGTGGCCACGCCCGGCGGCACGGCCTTGGTCAGGTCGGCGGCCATCGCGTCGAGCCGGGCCACCGCGTCGTCCCACCCCGTGCCGGCGCCCTGCTGGCCACCCACCCCGGCCACCCCGGCGAACGCGTTGGCGATCAGCAGGACCGTGCCGTCGGTGTGGTCGAGCACCGCGAGGTCGGTGACCAGCATGAGCGCGAGCTCGGGCATGCCCAGGTCGTCGGTGGCCGTCTCGGGCAGCCGCTCCAGCCGGCGGACGACGTCGTAGCCGAGATAGCCGACCAGGCCGCCGGTGAGCCGGGGCAGGTCCGGCGTGCGCGGCGAGCGCAGCCGCCGCGCCAGCGTGCGGACGGCGGCCAGCGGATCGGCCGGGAGGTCGTCGGTCAGCCCGGGCAGCGCCTGGCCCAGCCATTCGGCCCGGCCGTCGCGCTCGGTCAGCACGCCGGCGCTGCGCACCCCCACGAAGCTGTAGCGCGACCACTGCTTGCCCTGCTCGGCGGACTCGAGCAGCACCGTGCCCGGCCGGTTGCCGGCCAGCTTGCGGTAGATGCCGACGGCGGTCTCCCCGTCGGCGAGCAGCCGCCGGGTGACCGGCACGACGGGCTGGTCGAGCGCGGCGAACTCCTCCCGCGTCGGGCTGGTGACCCCGAGCCTCATGCCTGCCCTCCCTCGCGCGACTCCGGCGCTCCGCCCTGCGCGACGACCGCCGGCAGCTCCCGGTGGAAGCACGACCGCTCCCCCGTGTGGCACGCCGGGCCCTCCTGGTCGACCGACACCAGCAGCGCGTCGCCGTCGCAGTCCAGCGCGACCGCGTGCACCCACTGCCGGTGGCCCGAGGTCTCGCCCTTGACCCAGTACTCCTGGCGGCTGCGCGACCAGTAGGTGGCCCGGCCGGTGGTCAGGGTGCGGCGCAGCGCCTCGTCGTCCATCCAGGCGACCATGAGCACCTCGCCGGTGTCGTGCTGCTGGACGACCGCGCAGACCAGGCCGGCGGGGTCGCGGCGCAGCAGGTCCGCGATCGCGGGGTCGAGGTCCGGGGCGGGCGGGGCGTCGGGCATGCGCCGATTCTCCCCGGACCCGCCCGCCGCGCGGCCACCGGCTCGCGCGCTCAGCCCGCGGGCGGCGGAGCGGGAGCGAACCAGTCGCGCGACACCCGGGCGCAGAGCAGGCCGATGCCGACCGCGGGCGCCGCGGCGAAGCAGATGGCTCCGAAGACGAACACGCCGACGGCGTCGTCCGGGCCCGGCACGTCGCCGAGCACGCTGGCCACCCGGATGCCCCAGTACAGCGACAGCGCGATCTGCACGGCCAGCGCCGCCAGCAGCGTGGTCCACGTGGCCCGGGTGTTGCGGTTCAGGGCGAGGATGCCGCCGGTGACCAGCGCGATCACCGACAGGATCTGCACGATGGCGATCACGTTGGCCTCGGTGGCCAGGGAGCCGGCCTCGTCGTCGCCGAACCCGTCGGCGGCCAGCCCGAACAGCGAGGCGAACAGGAAGACGTAGGCGGTCGCGAAGGCGACCACGCCGGCCTGGACGAAGGCCAGCACCGCCGCGGTGATGACCTGGCCGGGGCGCCGCGGCCCGGCCGGCGCCAGCGGCACGTAGGCCACCGGGTAGCCGTACGCGGGCGGGTAGCCGTACGGCTGGGGCGGATACCCGTAGGGCTGCGGCGGATATCCGTAGGGCGCCCCCGGCGGGCCGGGCGGCGCCGGGGTGGTGCCCCAGGCCGGCGGTCCGGCGTAGGGGGCGCCCTGCTCGGTCGGGGTGCTGGGGTCGGCCCAGGGGTCGCCCGTGCTCACAGGGCGGCCGCCAGCGCGCGGCCGGCCGTGCGACCGCTGAACAGGCAGCCGCCGAGGAAGGTGCCCTCCAGCGACCGGTAGCCGTGCATGCCGCCGCCGCCGAAGCCGGCGACCTCGCCGGCCGCGTACAGGCCGGGGAACACCTCGCCGCCGGAGCGCAGCACCCGGCCGGAGAGGTCGGTCTCCAGGCCGCCGAGGGTCTTGCGGGTGAGCAGGTTGAGCCGGACGGCGATCAGCGGGCCGGCCTCGGGGTCCAGCAGCCGGTGCGGCGGCGCCACCCGGATCAGCTTGTCGCCGAGGTAGCTGCGGGCGCCGCGGATGGCGGTCATCTGGAGGTCCTTGGTGAACGGGTGGGCCACCTCGCGGTCGCGGGCCACCACCTCGGTCTCCACCGTGGACAGCGCGATCTCCGGTGCGCCCCCCGTGATCCGGTTCATCCCGGCGACCAGTTCGGGCAGCGTCGTCGCCACGACGAAGTCCTCGCCCTTGTCGAGGAACGCCTGCACCGGGCCGGCGACGCCGGCCTTGACCCGGTTGAGCAGCAGCTTGACGTCCTTGCCGGTGAGGTCCGGGTTCTGCTCGGACCCCGAGAGCGCGAACTCCTTCTCGACGATCTTCTTCGTCGCGACGAACCAGGTGTGCTCGTGGCCGGTCGTGCCGATGTGCGCCAGCGTGCCCAGGGTGTCGAAGCCGGGGAACAGCGGCACGGGCAGCCGCTTGCCGGTGGCGTCGAGCCAGAGGGACGACGGGCCGGGGAGGATCCGGATGCCGTGCCGCGCCCACACCGGCGAGTGATTGGCGATGCCCTCGGTGTAGTGCCACATGCGGTCGCGGTTGATCAGGTGGCCGCCGGCGGCCTCGGTGGCCTGCAGCATGTGCCCGTCGACGTGCGCGGGGACGCCGGAGAGCAGCCGCTGCGGCGCGGGGCCCAGCCGGGCCGGCCAGTTCCGGCGGACCAGGTCGTGGTTGCCGCCGATCCCCCCGGAGGTCACGACGACGGCCTGCGCGGACAGCTCGAACGGCGCGACCTCCGTGCGCGAGCTGGCCTCCCCGCGGGCGACGTCGCTGGCCTCGAGCACCGCGCCGCGCAGGCCGGTGACCGCGCCGCCGCTCACGACCAGCTCGGACACCCGGTGCCGGAAGCGCAGCTCCACGAGCCCGCGGTCGACCGCCTCGCGCACCCGGCGGGCGAACGGCTCGACGATGCCGGGGCCGGTGCCCCAGACGATGTGGAAGCGCGGCACGGAGTTGCCGTGACCGGTGGCGGTGTAGCCGCCGCGCTCGGCCCAGCCGACGACCGGGAAGAACCGGACGCCCTGCCCGTGCAGCCAGGCCCGCTTCTCCCCCGCGGCGAACTGCAGGTAGGCCTCGGCCCACTGGCGGGGCCAGTGGTCCTCCTCGCGGTCGAAGGCGGCGGTGCCGAACCAGTCCTGCCGGGCCAGCTCGAGGGAGTCGCGCACCCGCAGCCGGCGCTGCTCGGGCGAGTCGACCAGGAACAGCCCGCCGAAGGACCACCAGGCCTGCCCGCCGAAGGATGCCTCGGGCTCCTGCTCGAGCAGCACCACGCGCTTGCCGGCGTCGGCCAGCTCCGCGGTGGCGACCAGCCCGGCCAGGCCGGCCCCTACGACGACGACGTCGGTGTCGGTAGTCACGCCGCTGACGCTAGCGGCCGGGACCCCCGGAACGGCGGCGGCCGGGCGGCGGCGTCGCCCGGCCGGGTCGGGTCCACTCCCGCACCGGGCGACCGCAGGCCAGCACGAGGCAGCCGACCGGGCCGGCGAGCAGCAGGATCGCCCACCACGCCGCCTGCCCGCCGCCGAGGGCGGCGAACAGCACGGCGAGGAACAAGAGCAGCAGCAGCGGGACGACGGCGGCGCCGGCGAGCACCAGCCAGCCGCGGGCCGCGCCCCGCCAGACGAGGACCCCGCCGGCGACCGCCCACAGCGCCAGCGCCACGGCGACCAGCACGTACCGGTGCACGCCCGGCACGTCCGGCTGGCCGGGGAGCGGCTCCCAGAGCAGCCAGCCGAGGTAGAGGTCCTCGGCGGCCACCAGACCGGCGAACACGGCGGCGAAGGGCACCGTCTGCGGGCGCCGCGGCGGCACGGGGGCGGGCGCGAAGCCGCGGCCGAGCGCCGGCCGCGACCGCCGCGCCGGCGGCGCCGGCGGCCGGGATCGGCTGGAGGGCATGCCGGGAGCGTAGGGCGGCGGCCCGGGAGGTCAGGCGGTGCGCGCGGAGGAGGCGGCCAGCCAGCGCCGCGAGGGCGGGCTGGCGGCCAGCACCGCGGCGGCCAGCGGAAAGCCGACGATCATCAGCGGCCAGGCCCCGACCCCGCCCTCGCCGGCGTTGGCGTACAGCAGCCCGGCGAACAGCGCCGCCGGCACCACGGCCACGACCATCGGCACCCAGCCGCGGCGGGTGACCAGCCACATCGTGCCGAACAGCTGGACCAGCGGGCACAGCATGACCACCCAGACCCAGGGCTCGCGGACGCCGTCGCCGCTGAGACCGCCGAGGGCGTAGAGCAGGAACGCCAGCATCAGCAGCACCGCGACGGCCACCACGCTCAGCCCCACCGAGGCGACCACCGGCCAGGGCATCGGCGGCCGCACCCCGGTCCGGCGGCGCTCGGACGGGCGGTCGGCAGCGGGTCGGCGAGCCACGATGCGCAGGCTAGGGCGTCCGGGGCGGTTCGGGCACCGGCGCCCGCGTCAGAGCGCCGGCTGCGGCTCCCCGGCCGAGGACCGCCGCCAGGAGGCGTGCAGCAGCGCGTACGGCCCCTCGGCGTCGACCAGCTCGGCGTGCGTGCCCCGCTGCACCACCCGGCCGCGGTCGACGACGAGCACCTCGTCGGCCCGCTCGGCGGTGGACAGCCGGTGGGCGATGGTCAGCGTGGTGCGGCCGGAGGTCAGCCGGTCCAGCGCCTGCGTGAGCCGCCGCTCGGTGGCCGGGTCGACGGCGCTGGTGGCCTCGTCGAGCACCAGCAGGTCGGGGTCGGCGACGTAGGCGCGGGCGACGGCGACCAGCTGCCGCTCCCCCGCCGACAGCGACTCCCCGCGCTGGCCCACCCGGGTGGCGACGCCGTCGGACAGCCCGGCCAGCCAGTCGCCGAGGCCCAGCTCGGTGAAGGCCGCGGTGATCCGCTCGTCGGTCAGCCCCGGCCGGCCGTAGCGGACGTTGTCGGCGATCGAGGCGTCGAACAGGAAGCCGTCCTGCGGCACCATCACCACCCGCCGGCGCAGCGAGGCGAAGCCCACGCGGTCCAGCGGCACCCAGCCGGCCGCGGCGCTGCCCAGCAGCACCGTGCCCTCCGTGGGGTCCATCAGCCGGGTCACCAGCTTGGCGAAGGTGGTCTTGCCCGAGCCGGTCTCGCCGACGATCGCCACCCGCCGGCGGGGCTCGATCTCCAGGTCCACGTCGCGCAGCGCGGGGCGGCCCTCGGGGGTGTAGCGGAAGGCGACCGCGTCGAAGCGGACGCCGAGCGGGCCCGGCGGCAGCTCGGCGGCGTCGCCGTCCTCGGCCGGGTCGCGGACGTCGGGCTCGGTGTCCAGGACGTCGAGCACGCGGCGGAACCCGGCGACGGCGTTCTGCGCCTCGTTGAGCACCTCGCTGGCGGTCTGCACCGGGGCGACGAACAGCGACACGAGGAACAGGAACGCGATCAGCGTGCCGGCGGTGATGTCCCCCGCCAGGCCGAGCAGGACGCCGGCCACGATCACCGCCGCGTTGGCGACCGCGGCCACGAACTCGCCGCTGACGAAGACCGCGGCGGTGGTCTTCTGCGCCTGCACCTGGGCGCGGTAGTGCCGGTCGATGGCGGCGTCGATGCGGGCCGCCGTCCGCTCGCGGACGCCGTAGGCGCGCACCGTGGACGCACCGACCACGGACTCCGAGACACCCGCCAGCACGTCGCCGACCCGCTCGCGGACCACGCCGTAGACCACGGCCAGCCGGCGGGCGAAGTAGCGCACCGCGTAGCCCAGCGGCACGAAGCAGACCAGCACCAGCAGGGTCAGCTGCCACGAGTAGACGGCCATGACGACGGTGGCGACCAGCAGCTGCCCGATGCTGATCACGCCGAGCACACCGCCCCACTGCATGAACGTCGACAGCTGGTCGACGTCGCTGGTGACGCGCGAGACCAGCGAGCCGCGGCGCTCGGTCTGCTGGTGCAGCACCGACAGGTCGTGCACGTGCCGGAAGGCGCGCACCCGGAGGCCGGCCAGCGCCGTCTCCGTCGTCCGGAAGAGCCGGACGTTCATCCGGTAGACGGCGACGCCGGTGAGCAGCACGACGAGCGCGCAGAGGGCGACCAGGTCGCGGACCAGGCCGAGGTCGGGGCCGCCCGGCCCGGCCAGCCCGCGGTCGATCACCTGCTGGACGGCGATCGGCACGACCACCCGGCCGGCGGTGGCGACGAGGGCCAGGGCGAAGGTGAGCGGCAGCCCCCGGCGGAACTCGGGCATCATCCGCAGGCCGCGGCGGAGGGTGGCCACGGCGCCCTCGGTGCGGTGCTCGGGCGAGCTCACGCTGCCACCTCCTGCTGGCTGTACGCCCGCACCAGCGCGGCGTAGCCCGGCACGCGCTCGACCAGCTCGGCGTGGCTGCCGCGGTCGACCACGCGGCCGCCCTCCAGCCAGACGACCTCGTCGGCCAGGGCGATGGTGGCCTGGCGGTAGGCGACCACGACGACGGTCGCGCCCTGCTCGGGGTCGCGCAGCGCGTCGAGGATGCGGGCCTCGACCGCGGGGTCGACGGCGCTGGTGGCGTCGTCCATCACCAGCAGCCGCGGCCGGCGGACGACGGCGCGGGCCAGCGCGATCCGCTGCCGCTGGCCACCGGAGAGGCTGGCGCCGCGCTCGCCGACCCGGGTGTCGAGCCCCTCGGGCAGCCGGGCGACGACGTCCTCGGCGGCGGCCACGCGCAGCGCGCGCATGACCTCCGCGTCGCTGTACGGGGCGCCGAGGGTGACGTTGCCGCGCACGGTGTCGTCGAACAGGAAGGTGCCCTGCGCGACGAAGGCCGCCTGGCCGCTGACCTCGCCCTCGCGCAGCCGGCGCACGTCGACGCCGTCGAGCAGCACCGCGCCGCTGTCGGGGTCGACCAGGCGGACCAGCAGGCCGGCCAGCGTCGACTTCCCGGAGCCGGTCGGGCCGACCACGGCCACCGTGCGCCCCGCCGGCACGTCGAAGGTGACGCCGGCGAGCGTCGGGCGGGTGCCGTCGTGGCTGAAGGCGACCCCGTCGAGCGCCAGCGTCGCGCCACCGGCTCCGCCGGCCGCGGCCGCGGCGCCGTGCGGCGTCTCGCCGGTGGCGTCGAGGACCGGGGTGACCCGGTCGATGCCGGCCAGGGCGCGCGGCAGGTCGGCCAGCACCCAGCCGATCGCGCGGATGGGCAGCGCGAGCAGGGTGAACAGGTAGGCGATGGCGACCAGGGCCCCGGCCTCGGTGGCGCCGTCGGCGACCCGGCCGGCGCCGACCAGGAGGACGGCGAGCGTGCCGAGGTTGGGCAGCGCCTCCATGAGCGGGTCGAACAGCCCGCGCACCCGGCCGACGGCGACCAGCCCGTCGCGCAGCTCCTCGGCCTTGGCGGTGAACCGCGCGGTCTCGACGTCCTCCCGGCCGAGGGTCTTGACCACCAGGCCGGCGTCGAAGCTCTCGTGCGCGATCTCGCTGACCTCGGCGCGCAGTTGCTGCGCCCGCTGCATGCGCGGGCTCATGACCTGCGAGTAGACGGCGTTGAGGACGAAGACCAGCGGGAAGACGACCAGGCCGATGACCGCCAGCAGCGGGTCGGTGACCACGAGCGCGGCGACGGTGATCGCGATCATCACCAGGGCACCGACGGCGAAGGGCAGCGGCGCGACGAAGAACCAGGCGGCCTCGACGTCGGAGTTGGCGTTGGACAGCAGCTGGCCGGTGGGGTGCCGCTGGTGCCAGGCCAGCGGCAGCCGCAGGTACTGGCCGGTGACGCGGCGGCGGTAGGAGGCCTGCAGGCGGTACTGCATGACGCCGGCGAACAGCCGGCGGCCGAGGATGCCCAGGATCTTGAGGACGGCGACGGCCAGCACCGCGACGGCGGCGAGGGTGAGCGCGGCGGCGGTGGTGCTCCCGCTCTCGAACGCCGGCAGGACGACACGGTCGGTGATCCCGCCGATCACGTAGGCGCTGGCCACCGTCATGGCGCCGTAGAGGCTGCTGGCCACCACGGCGAGGGCGAACATGCGGGGCTGCTCGCGCACCGCGAGGCCGATGTGGCGCAGACCACGCCGGACGACGGCGTCTCGGCGGCGGGGCACGGGTCTCCTCGGGATCGGCAGGGCGGCGGCGTCCGCGCGCTGCTCGGCCACGCTAGACCGTCCCCCGGACGGGAACCGCCGGGTTTCCGGTGGTCTCGGCGCTGGTAACCCGGCGCGGTGACCGGTTCTTCCCGCGCTCCGCTGGCCGCCCGCGAGCGGGCCGCGCTCGCCGACCTGCTCGACGAGCTGGGCCCCTCGGCGCCCACCTGCTGCGCGGGCTGGGAGACCGCGCACCTGGCCGCGCACCTCGTCGTCCGGGACCGCCGGATCGACGCCGGCCCCGGGTACGCCCTCGAGGCGCTGCCGGCCGGCCGGCGGCTGCGCGAGCACGCCGCCCGCCTGGAGGAGCGGCTGCGCACCGGCACTCCCTACGCAGAGGTGGTCGCCCGGGTGCGCGCCGGCGCCCCGCCGTGGACGCCGATGGGCTGGCCGGTGGTCGGCGACCTCGTCAACGGTGCCGAGTACGCCATCCACCACGAGGACGTCCGCCGCGCGCAGCCGGACTGGACGCCGCGCGAGCTCGCCGCCGCGGACGCCGACCAGCTGTGGCGGGCGGCCATGCTGTTCGCCCGGCGCCGCGGTGGCGCCCTGCTGCGGCGCACCGACACCGGTGCGGAGAAACGGGTCGGCCGCGGGTCCCGCACGGTCGCCGGCGAGCCGATGGAGCTGCTCATGTGGGCCAGCGGGCGGGACGGCGCCGCCCGGGTGACGGTCGGCCAGGACGATCCCACCGCGGCGGGCGGCGGTTCGCGCGTGACCGGGGAGCCCACCGGGCCCTAGCGTGCGCGGCATGTCCGTGGCCGACGTCCCCCGCTCCCCCGCCGCCGAGGCGGCGACCGCGCCGGGGGGGGGGGGGGGGGGGGGGGGGGGGGGGGGGGGGGGGGGGGGGGGGGGGGGGGGGGGGGGGGGGGGGGGGGGGGGGGGGGGGGGGGGGGGGGGGGGGGGGGGGGGGGGGG
>NZ_JBJGZW010000013.1:0-133642 GCF_054050695.1 Blastococcus sp. SYSU D00820 | reverse complement strand
CGCCGGCCCCCGCGCGCGCGCGCGCGGCCCCGGGCGCCGCCCCCCCCCCCGCCCCCCCCCCCCCCCCGCGCCCCCCCCCCCCCCCGCCCCCCCCCCCCCCCCCCCCCCCCCCCCCCCCCCCCCCCCCCCCCCCCCCCCCCCCCCCCCCCCCGCCCTGGGCCGGCTGGACGGCGTGCACTGGACGGCGGTCAACGACGTCGTGGGCCGGGTGCTGGTGGCCTTCGACGAGAAGCGCGTGACGGTGGAGGACGTCGTCGGCGCGGTCACCGCCGTCGAGCAGGCGCGCGGCGCCCGCGGCGTCTTCCCGCAGGCCGAGGAGCACCCCGCCGACCTCGAGCCGCTGCTCGCCGCGGTCGTCACCGCGGCCGTCGACACCGCGGCCGTCGGGGTGGCCCTGCTCGGCAAGGTGCTGCCGGTGCCGGCGCTCACCCGCCACGCGACCCTCGTGCTCGCCCTGCTGGACACCCAGCGCCCGCTCAAGCGCGCGCTCACCGAGCGGATCGGCACCGTCGGCACCGACCTCGCCTTCGCCGGCACCGGCGCGCTGCTGCACGCACTGGCGCAGAGCCCGACGATCCCGGCGATCAACGCCACGGCCGCGGTGCAGCGGGCGCTGGAGGTGCGCGCCCGCCGCCAGGTCTGGCGCAGTCGCGAACCCGAGCTGTGCCGCCCCGAGCCGGAGGACCCCGGCGAGCCGGTCCTCCCGCCCGGCCCCCGGCCGCGGCCGCTGCCCGACGGGCCGATCGAGACCTACCGCGCGCGTCTCGGCCCCGGCTCGCTCGCCGGCGCCCTGGTGCTCCTGCCGCTCACCCGCCGCCCCGGCCGCTCGGCCGACCTGCTCAAGGCACTCACCCCGAAGGCCGCCACCGGGGGCCGCGAGGCCTTCGCCGCCGCCCTCGACACCCTGCTGTGCCGGCACGGCGTGCTGCCCATGGACGGCTCGGCCTACCGGCGGCTGGACCGCATCGACACCGTCGTCGTCGACGGCGCCTCCCTCGGCACCGGACCGCCCGGCATCGTCACCGCCACCGCGAGCGCCGACGGCTGGGACGACGCCGCGGTCTGGACCGCCGCCGCCCGGCTGCTGGGCGGCGACGAGGGAAACGGCACCCGGCTAGGCCCGCCTCGCGAGGACGACGACGGCGGCCTGCGGCACGCCCTGTACGCCGGCCGCCGCCGCGTCGGCGAGGTGCTGGTCGCCCCGGAGCTCGACCCGCACGCCGAGGCGCTGCTCACCGCGGCCTCGAGGTCGGGCTGCCGGCTGGTGCTGCGGCCGACCGCCGGCACCGCCGAGGTGGCCGCCGCCGCCGACGAGACCGCGCCGGCCGGCGAGCCGCTGGTGGCCACCGTCCGCCGGCTGCAGGAGGACGGGCACGGCGTGCTGGTCGTCTCGGCCACCGACAGCGCCGCGCTGATGGCCGCCGACGTCGGCATCGCCCCCACCCGTCCCGGGTGCGCACCGGCGTGGGGTGCGGACCTCGTCACCGGCCGCGGCCTCGTGGAGGCCTGCCGGGTCGTCGGCGCCGTCGGCGACGCGCGCGCGGTCAGCCGCCGGTCGGTCGAGACCGCGCTCACCGGCAACGTGCTCGGCGGTCTGCTGGCCGCCGTCGGCGGCGCCCGCACCGGTCAGCGGTCGGCCACCACGCCGGGCAAGTCCGCGACCGTGTTCACCATGCTCGCCGGCACCTGGACCGCGGTGCGGATCGCCCGCCGGCCGGCCCCCGAGCCGACCGTGCACACGCCGTGGCACGCCCTGGATCCCGACGACGTCGTCCGGCGGCTGGCCGACGTCGCGCCGGAGCCGGCGCGGCGGCCGTCCCGCGCCACCCGCGCGCTGCGCCGGGCCGGCCGGGTGCCGGTCGTGCGGCTGCCGGTGCGCTACGCCCGCACGGTCGCCGCCGAGCTGGCCGATCCGCTCACCCCGGTGCTCGGCACCGGCGCCGCGGCCACCGCGCTGCTCGGCGAGGCCACCGACGCGGTGCTGGTCGGCAGCGTCACCATCGGCAACGCGCTGCTCAGCGGCGCGCAGCGGCTGCGCGCGGAGAGCACGCTGGAGTCGCTGCTGCTCGAGCAGGACGTGCGCATGCGCCGCGAGCGCGGGGAGGACACCGAGGAGGTCCCGGCCGCGCGGCTGGCCCCCGGCGACGTCGTGGTGGTCGAGGCCGGCGACGTGCTCGCCGCCGACGCCCGGCTCCTGGAGGCCACCGACCTGGAGGTCGACGAGTCCGGGCTGACCGGCGAGTCGCTGGCCGTCGCGAAGTCGGTCGAGGCCACGCCCGGCGCCGACGTCGCCGACCGCACCTGCATGCTCTTCGACGGCACCACCGTGGTCGCCGGCCGCGGCCGGGCGGTCGTCGTCGCCGTCGGCGCGGCCACCCAGGCCGGACGCGCGACCCGGGCGGCCGGCGGCGCCGCTCCGCCCGCCGGCGTGCAGGCCCGGCTCGCCGAGCTGACCCGCACCGTCCTGCCCTGGACGCTCTCCGGCGGCGCCGCGGTCACGGCGCTGGCCGTGCTCTGGGGCCGGCCGCTGCGCGAGGCGGTCGGCGCGGGGCTGGCGGTCGCCGTCGCCGCGGTGCCCGAGGGGCTGCCGCTGGTGGCCACCGTCGCCCAGCAGGCCGCCGCCCGCCGGCTGTCCCGCCGCGGCGCGGTGGTGCGCAGCGCCCGCGTGCTGGAGGCGCTCGGGCGGGTCGACACCGTCTGCTTCGACAAGACCGGCACGCTCACCGAGAACCGGCTGCGCCTGGTCCGGGTGGTGCCGCTGGACGGCAGCCCGGAGGACGACGTGCTGCGGCTGGCCGCCGCGGCCGTGGCCAGCGGCGACGAGCAGGCGCACGAGACCGACCGCGCGGTGCTCGACGCCGCCGCCGAGCAGGGGCTGACCCCCGACGCCGAGCCGGAGACCGGGCTGCCGTTCGCCGCCGGGCGCGGCTACTCGGCGACCGTCCGCGACGGGCGCCTGGTCGTCAAGGGCGCGCCCGAGGTCGTGCTGCGCCGGTGCACCGGTGCGGAGTCCGCCCGCGAGCGGATCGCCGAGCTCGCGGGGGAGGGGCTGCGGGTGCTCGCCGTCGCCGAGCGCGACCTCGACGGCGACCCCGGCGACCTCGCCGAGGCGGCGCAGGACCTCACGCTGCGCGGGCTCGTGGCGCTGGCCGACACCGTCCGCGAGTCGACCGCCCGCGCGGTCGCCCAGCTGCGGGCGGCCGGCGTCCGGGTGCTGGTGGCCACCGGCGACCACCCCGAGACCGCGGCGGCGATCGCCGCGCAGGCCGGCGTGCCCGAAGCCGACCGGGTGGTCACCGGCGCGCAGTTCGCCCGCGCCTCCGACGCCGAGCGCACCCGCATGGTCGCCGAGACCGCCGTCTTCGCCCGGCTCTCGCCGGAGCAGAAGGTGTCGCTGGTCGCGGCCCTGCGGCGGGCCGGGGCGACGCTGGCGATGACCGGCGACGGGGTCAACGACGCCGCCGCGATCCGGCTAGCCGACGTGGGCGTGGGCGTCGCCGGCGCGGAGTCGCCGGCGGCCCGCACCGCGGCCGACCTCGTGCTCACCGACGTCGACCTCACCCGGCTGGTCGACGCCATCGCCGAGGGCCGGGCCATGTGGTCCCGGGTCCGCGACGCGGTCAGCGTGCTGGTCGGCGGCAACGCCGGCGAGGTCGCCTTCACCGTGCTCGGCACCGCGGTCGGCGGCCGCTCGCCGCTGGGCACCCGCCAGCTGCTGCTGGTCAACCTGCTCACCGACATGTTCCCGGCGCTGGCCGTCGCGGTCGCCGCGCCGCGCGCCACCCCCGACGACGGCGCCGAGGGGCCGCTGGCCGGGCACCCGCTGGCCGCGACGCTCGCCGCCGGCCCGCAGCGCGGCTTCACCGCCGCGGTCCGCCGCGCGGTGCTGGTCCGCGGCGCGGCCACCACCGTCGGCGCCACCGGCGCCTGGGTCACCGGCCGGCTCACCGGCCCGCGGGGCCGGGCCAGCACGATGGGGCTGGCCGCGCTGATCGCCACCCAGCTCGGTCAGACGGCCTGGTCGGGGCGCCGCAGCCCGCTGGTGCTGGTCACCGCGGCCGGGTCGCTGGCGGTGCTGGTCGCCGTCGTCCAGACGCCGGGGCTGAGCCGCTTCTTCGGCTGCACCCCGCTGGACCCGCTGGCCTGGGCCGCCGTGGCCGCCTCCGCCACCGCGGGCACGGTCACCGCGGAGCTGGTGCCCCGGCTGGCCGCCCGCTACGGGCTCAGCCCGACGGCCGGCTGAGCACCAGGTTCATCGCGACCATCGACAGCACCGACTGGCCGCGCTGGTCCAGCAGCTCGATGCGCGTGCGCAGCAGCCCGCGGTCGGGCTTGCTGCGCGACAGGCGGGCCTCCTCGACGGTGGTGCGCAGGGTCAGCCGGTCACCGGGGCGGACCGGTGCCAGCCAGCGCAGCTCGTCGACGCCGGGGGAGCCGAGGCTGGAGACGGGGGAGAGGTACTCCGTGGCGAACAGCCGCATCATCAGCGCGCAGGTCTGCCAGCCGCTCGCGATCAGCCCGCCGAACGGCCCGGCCGCGGCGGCCTCGGCGTCGACGTGGAAGGGCTGCGGGTCGTAGCGGCGGCCGAAGTCGACGACCTCGGCCTCGTCCACGGTCAGCGGCCCGTACTCGGCGACGGCGCCGACGGGGTAGTCCTCGAACCAGCGGTCGGTCATCGCGCGACCGTAGCCCCCGTCAGTGCACGAGGTTCTGCACGCCCGTGGTGTCGAGGTCGGCCACCGACCGCGCGGAGAAGTTCTGCCGCGGATCGCGCCCGGCGAAGTAGCCGGTGAGCTGGTCGTCGAGCTCCTCGACGGTGAAGGTGCCGCCGGCGGCGGTGAACTTCCGCTCGACCGTCGGTGCGGCCATCAGCGCGACGAAGTCGCCGTAGACGACGAACACCTGGCCGTTGATCTCCTCCGAGGCAGGGGAGGCGAGGTAGGCCACGAAGGTGGCGACCCGCTCGGGGGCCAGGATGTCCAGGCCCTCGCCGCCGCCGTCGCCGAACACGTGCGCGGTCATCCCGGTGCGGGCGCGCGGGGCGATGGCGTTGGCCCGCACGCCGTAGCGGGACAGCCCCTGCGCCGTCGAGAGGGTCAGCGCGGTGATGCCCGCCTTGGCGGCGGCGTAGTTGGACTGGCCGGCCCCGCCGAAGAGGAAGGCCTCGGAGGTGGTGTTGACGACGCGGCCGTAGACGGGGCCGCCGGCGGCCTTGCTGGCGGCGCGCCAGTGGACGGCGGCGGCGCGGGAGACGGCGGCGTGGCCCTTCAGGTGCACGCGGACGACGTCGTCCCACTGCTGCTCGGTGAGGTTGAACAGCATGCCGTCGCGGAGGACGCCGGCGTTGTTGACGACGACGTCGAGGCTGCCGAACGTGTCGACGGCGGTCTGCACCAGCCGCTCACCCATCGCCCAGTCCCCGACGTCACCCAGCACGGCGACCGCCCGCGCGCCCTGCGCCTCGATCTCGGCGACGACGTCGTGCGCGGCCGGGCCGACGTCGTTGACCACGACGCTCGCCCCCAACGCGGCCAGCGCCAGCGCCTCGGCCCGGCCCAGCCCGCTGCCGGCTCCGGTGACGACCGCGCTGCGGCCCTCCAGGCTCGTCGTCTCCGTCACGTGCGCCGTTCCCCTCGTCCACCAGCAGGTCGGGCGGACCGTAGGCCGCCCCGCCGGGCGGGGGCAACGGGCGTCCCGCCGAGCGGGCGCCCGGCCAGCGGGACCGCCGCCGCCGGGCCCGCCCGCGGCCGCCTACCGTGCGCGGCGGTGGTCGATCCGCCCCACCGCGGCGGGAACCGGGACGAGGGAGCACATGCCGATCGACGTCGAGAAGGCCCTGGCCGCCGAGCCCACGGTGCGCGAGGCCGCGTGGACCAGCCGCGACGTGGTGCTCTACCACCTCAGCCTCGGCGCCGGCGCGCACGCCGACACCGATCCCGAGCTGCGCTGGACCTTCGAGCGCGACCTGCAGGTACTGCCGACCTTCGCCATGGTCGCCGGCCAGGGCGTCTCCAGCGGCGAGCGCGCCGCCACACCGCTGTCGATGCCCGGTGTGGACGTCGACCTGCGCCGCATCCTGCACGCCGGCCAGGCGCTGACCGTGCACCGGCCGCTGCCGGTCGCCGCGACCGCGCGGGTGAGCACCCGCGTGGCCAACGTCTGGGACAAGGGCAAGGCCGCGGTCGTGGAGCTCGAGCACGCGGCCACCTCGGCCGACGACGGCGAGCCGCTGTGGACCAGCACCATGCAGATCTGGTGCCGCGGCGAGGGCGGCTTCGGCGGGGAGCCGGGGCCCAGCACGTCGGAGGCCGCGCCCGACCGCGCGCCCGACGCCGTCCTCGAGACGCCGACGACACCCCAGACCGCCCTGCTCTACCGGCTCAACGGCGACCTCAACCCGCTGCACGCCGACCCGGAGTTCGCCGCCCTGGCCGGCTTCGACCGGCCGATCCTGCACGGCCTGGCCTCCTACGGCCTGGTCGCCAAGGCGCTCGTCGACGGGCTCCTGGACGGCGACGCGAGCGCGCTGACCGGCCTGTCGGTGCGGTTCGCCGGCTCGCTGTTCCCCGGCCAGTCGATCCGCACCAGCGTCTGGCGGGACGGCGACCGGCTGCTGCTGGCCGCCGACTGCCCCGAGCGGGAGGGCGCCCCGGTGCTCACCCACGCCACCGCGACGGTGCGCGCGTGAGCGACCGCGACCTGGCGCCCTCCGCGGTGGCGGGTGCGGCCGACCAGCTGACCGCCACGCCGCAGAACGAGGGCGTCGACGCCGCCGTCGCCGCCGCCCGCCGGGTGATCGCCGCCCTGCTCGGCGCCGGCAACGGCTCCGCCGCCGAGATGCAGGAGGTGGCCGCGCGACTGGACGCCGTCGCCGACCACCTCGAGCAGCACGCCCCGCCGCGCCGCGAGCGCATGGTGGACATGTGGTCCGGCGAGGGCGTCACCCGGCACGACCCGGTGACCGGCCCGGAGAACGCGATCGCGCCGCCGCTGCCGCTGACCGGAGGGGACGACGGGTCGATCTCGGGCACCGTCACCCTCGGCTTCCCCTACCAGGGGCCGCCCGGGTACGTGCACGGCGGCATCTCGGCGCTGCTGCTGGACCACACGCTCGGCGTGGCCAACGCCTACGCCGGCGTCTCCGGCATGACGGGGGAGCTGACGCTGCGGTACCTCCGCCCGACGCCGCTGTTCCGGCCGCTCACGGTGACCGGCCGGCAGGAGTCGGTGGAGGGCCGCAAGATCGTCACGACCGGCACGATCACCGCCGACGGCCAGACCTGTGTCAGCGCCCGCGGGCTGTTCATCGCCAAGCACCTCGACCGTCCGCGCTGAGCGGGAGCCGCCGGGTTCAGCGGCGCCGCAGACCGTCGAAGAACAGCCGGCCGAGCACCTCGGCGAACTCCTCGGTCGAGTGGTCGCGGCGGTTCGGCCAGTGCATCGAGGCCCACAGCGAGTCGCGCAGCGCGCGGTAGAAGACGTGGGCGGGGACGTCGTCGCGGAAGCTCCCGTCGGCGACCCCGGCCTCGATCGCGGCCAGCCAGTGACCGCGCACCGCCCGGGAGGCGGTGTCCACCGGCTCGAGCAGCCCGTGTTCGCGCAGGTACTGCCGGTCCCGCTGGTAGATGGCGGTGGGGTGCGGGTGCTCGTCGATCACCTGCAGGGTGGCCAGCACCAGCCCGCGCAGCGTCTCCTCGGGCGACCCCGCGCGCTCGACGACGGCGGCGAACCGGCCCTGGATGTCGGCCATGAACCGGCCCAGCAGCTCGCCGACGATCGCGTGCTTGGACGGGAAGTAGTGGTAGAGGCTGCCGCTGAACACGCCGGCGGCGTCGCCGATGTCCCGCACCGTCGTGGCGGCCACGCCGCGGGTGGCGAACAGCTCCGCCGAGCGCGCCAGGATCTCCTCGCGCCGTTCCGGGCTGTGCCGCACGCGCCGTCCTCTCGTCGTCCGGGGCAGGCGCCCCGCCGGCGGACAGTCTCCGCCCCCGCTCCGCCCCACTGGCCGGGACGTCCCCTTGTCCTCCCTCGGACGGGTGCTACTTTACCAAGCGCTTGCTCAACTCATGGTGCGAAGGCGGACCGCGTGGCTGACCAGGGCTCGACAGCACAGCTGGAAGAACAGTTCGAGGAGTTTGTCGGCGTCGAGGCCGAGCCCCCGCGGGTGGCCCGGTACGCCGTCAACGAGGCGATGATCCGCAACTGGGTCGAGGCGCACGACGACCGGAACCCGGTCTACGTCGACGACGCGGCGGCCCGCGCGACCGGACGGCCGGGCATCGTGGGCCCGCCCGCGATGGTGTCGACCTGGGTGATGGCCGGCTACCGACGGTGGCGCGAGGTGCAGCGGCTGCGTGCCGAGGGCGCGGTCGAGGACTTCGCGTGGTCGCGCCTGCTGAGCCTGCTCGACCGCGACGGCTTCACCTCCGTGGTGGCCACCAACGTGGAGCAGACCTACCACCGGGAGCTGACCCCCGGCACGCACGTCACCTGCCACTTCACGATCGAGTCCATCTCGCCGCTGAAGAAGACCGGCCTGGGCCTGGGCCGGTTCCTCACGCTGCACAAGCGCTACGTGGACCAGTCCGGCGACCTCCTCGTGGAGGAGCGCTTCCGGCTGCTCCGCTTCCGCCCCGACTCCCGAGAGGACGTCGCATGAGCGACCGCCCCACCGCCGTTCCGCGGCTGGTCGTCACCCAGGACAACGAGTTCTTCTTCACCGCCGCCCGCGAGGGCCGGCTGGAGATCCAGCGCTGCGGCGACTGCGCGACGCTGCGCCACCCGCCGGCGCCGGCGTGCCCGGAGTGCCGGTCGTTCTCCTGGGACACCGTGGAGGCCAGCCGGCGCTGCACCCTGCACAGCTGGACCGTCGTCCACCACCCGCCGGACCCGGCCTTCGAGTACCCCCTCGCGGTCGGCCTGGTCGACCTGGAGGAGGGCACCCGGCTGGTGGCCGACATCGCCGGCATCCCGCACGAGGAGCTGGCGCTCGGCATGGAGCTCGAGGTCGGCTTCGCCGAGCACGCGCACGGGGCGGTCCTGCCGCAGCTGCGCCGTCCCTCGGGAGGTGCCGCGTGAGCCTGCCCGAGTGCACCGTCGGCACGACGCTGCCCGGCCTGGACCTGCCGCTGGACCGCACCACGATCGTGGCCACCGCGATCGCCTCGCAGGACTTCGAGGACGTGCACCACGACCCGAGCAAGGCCAACGAGCGCGGCACGCCCGACATCTTCATGAGCATCAACTCGACCAACGGCTTCGTCGACCGGTACGTGACCGACTGGTCGGGCCCCGCCGCTCGCATCACCCGGTGCTCGCTGCGGCTGGGGGTGCCCACCTTCCCCGGCGACGTCCTGCGGTTCTCCGGCGAGGTCACCGGCGTCGACGGCGACGCGGTGACGGTGAAGGTGCTCGGCTCGAACGACCGCGGCGTCCACGTGACCGCCGAGGTGACGCTGGTCCCCACAGGAGGAGCGAAGTGACGCAGGCCGGTTCCAGCGGCAAGGGTTTCAGCGGCAAGGGTTTCAGCGGCAAGGGTTTCAGCGGCAAGGCGGCGATCGCCGGCATCGGCGCGACCGAGTTCTCCAAGAACTCCGGGCGCAGCGAGTGGCAGCTGGCCTGCGAGAGCGTGGTCGCCGCGCTCGAGGACGCCCAGATCGGCGTCGAGGAGGTGGACGGCTTCGCGCTGTTCACCATGGAGAACAACCCGGAGATCGCCGTCGCCCGCGCACTCGGCATCCCGGAGCTCACCTTCTTCAGCCGCATCCCGCACGGCGGCGGCGGCGCCTGCGCGCCGGTGCAGCAGGCCGCGATGGCGGTGGCCACCGGGGTCGCCGACGTCGTCGTCGTGTACCGCGCGTTCAACGAGCGCTCCGGCCACCGGTTCGGCGCCGGCCCGCCGCCGTTCGCCTACACGCCCAGCACCGACCAGGAGTACCGCAACTGGATCAACCCCTACGGGCTGCTCACCCCGGCCTCGCAGGAGGCGTTCCTGGCCCGGCTGTACATGGAGCGCTACAGCGCCACCAGCGAGGACTTCGGCCGGGTGTCGGTGCTCTCCCGCAAGCACGCGGCGACCAACCCGCTGGCCTGGTTCCACGAGCGGCCGATCACCCTCGAGGACCACCAGAACTCCAGGATGATCGCCGATCCGCTGCGGCTGCTGGACTGCTGCCAGGAGAGCGACGGCGGCCAGGCGCTGGTCATCGTGAGCACCGAGCGGGCCCGCGACCTGCCGCACCCGCCCGCCGTCATCACCGCCGCGGCGCAGGGCGTCGGCCCGCAGCAGATCTCGATGAGCAGCTACTACCGCGACGACATCGAGAAGATGCCCGAGGTCGAGCTGACCGCCCGGCAGATGTGGGCGCAGGCCGGCCACGGCCCCGAGGCCGTCGACGCGGCGGTCCTCTACGACGCCTTCACCCCCATGGTGCTGCTCCAGCTGGAGGAGTACGGGTTCTGCGGCCGCGGCGAGGCCAAGGACTACATCGCCGACGGCAACCTCGAGCTCGACGGCCGGCTGCCGGTCAACACGCACGGCGGCCAGCTCGGCGAGGCCTACATCCACGGCGTCAACGGCATCGCGGAGGGCGTGCGGCTGGTCCGCGGCACCTCGGTGAACCAGCCGGAGAAGAACGTCGACACGGTGCTCGTGACCGGCGGCTCGCCGGTGCCGCACAGCGCCATCGTGCTGTCCACCGACAACTGAGGAGCCCGTCGTGACCGACCGCATCACCTACGCCCGCGCCACCCACGGCGAGGAGGAGATCGAGGCCGTCCTCGGTGTCCTGCGCAGCGGCCACCAGGGCCTGCGCATCGGGAAGAACGTCGCCGAGATGGAGCGGCGGGTGCCGGAGCTGTCCGGCAAGGCCCGCGGCGCGATGTGCAATTCCGGCTCCTCGGCGCTCTACCTCGCCGTCGAGCTGCTGGACCTGCCCCGGGGCAGCGAGGTCATCACCTCGCCGCTGACCTTCTCCACCGACGTCGCCCCGATCGTCCGCGCCGGCCTGGTGCCGGTCTTCGCCGACGTCGCACCCGACACCGTCAACGTCGACGTCACCAAGATCGAGGCGCTGATCAGCGAGAAGACGAAGGCGCTGCTCTTCCCCAACCTCGCCGGCAACTGCCCGGACTGGGACGTGATCCGCGAGATCGCCGACCGGCACGGCCTCAAGGTGATCGAGGACTGCTGCGACGCCCTCGGCCCGCGGCTGCGCGGCACGCCCACCGGCGCCCGCGCCGACATCAGCGTCACCAGCTTCTCGATGGCGCACATCATCACCTGCGCCGGCCAGGGCGGGATGGTCATGGTCGACAGCGACGAGCTGCGCGACCGGGCTCTGCTGCTGCGCCGCTGGGGCCGGCGCTCGGAGCCCAACCTGTTCGGCTCCAGCGGCACCGGCCGGGTCTTCCGCGAGGACCTCGACGGCGTCGACTACGACAACGACTTCATCTTCGACGTGCTCCCGTGGAACTTCGAGCCCTCGGAGCTCGGCGCGGCCTACGGCGTGGTGCAGCTGGACAAGCTGGAGTCGAACTGGAAGCGGCGCAAGGACCTCTTCGCCGCCTACACCGCCGCCTACGGCGCCTATCCGGAGTTCTTCTCCACCCCGGTGGAGACGCCGGAGCTGGACACCGCGTGGCTGTGCTACCCGGTCATGGTCACCGAGGACGCCCCCTTCACCCGCAGCGAGCTGCAGGAGGCCATCGAGGCCGACGGGATCGACACCCGCACCGTCTGGAGCGGCAACATCACCCGCCACCCGATGATGGCCGGCATCGAGTACCGCCAGCCCGACGAGGGGCTGCCGGTCGCCGACGCCGTCTTCGCCCGCGGCATGACCCTGGGCATGAGCCACGGCCTGACCGACCCCGAGGTCGAGCGGATCACCGACGCGATCCACCGCTTCGCGGCCCGGTACCGCTGATGCGCCGGTTCGCCGGGCGCCGGGCCCTGGTCACCGGAGCAAGCCGCGGCATCGGCGCGGCGGTCGCCGAGCGGCTGGCCGCCGAGGGCGCCGACGTCGCCCTCACCGCGCGCACCGTCGAGGAGCACGCCGTGCTGCCGGGCAGCCTGCGGCACACCGCCGAGCGGCTGTCCCGGTACGGCACCCGGGTCGCGGTGGTCGCCGCCGACCTCGGCGACGCCGACTCCCGGGCGGCCGTGGTGCCCACCGCGGAGGAGGCGCTCGGCGGGCCGGTCGACGTGCTGGTCAACAACGCCGCCGCGGCGATCTACCAGCCGATGGCCGACTATCCGCTGCGCCGCCGCCGGCTGACCTTCGAGGTCAACGTGCACGCCCCGATGGACCTCGCGCAGGCGGTGCTGCCGGGCATGCGGGCCGCCGGGCGGGGCTGGATCGTCAACGTGTCCAGCGCCACCGCGCGGCTGTCGGCCGGCCCGCCGTTCAGCGTCCACCCGCCGGGGTCGGACATGGGCGTCTACGGCGCCTCCAAGGCGGCGCTCAACCGGATGAGCAACATGCTCGCCGTCGAGCTGCACGGCACCGGCATCCGGGTCAACACCGTCGAGCCGCGCTCGGCGGTCCTGACCGAGGGGGCCGCGACCCTGGTCGGCGACCTGATCGCCGCCGACGAGGTGGAGTCGCTGGAGCAGATGGCCGAGGGCGTCACCTTCCTCTGCGACTGCCCCGAGGACCTCACCGGCCAGGTCACGGTGAGCCTGGACCTGCTCGAGCGGTACGGCCTGCCGGTGCACGGCCTCGACGCCCGCCCGCTGGAGCCCGCGGAGGTGGCCCGGTGAGCGCCACCCCGGTGGTCGTCGACGCCGTCCGGACGCCGTTCGGCAAGCGCGCCGGCCGGCTGGCCGGCCTGCACGCCGCGGAGATCCTCGGCGCCGCCCAGCGCGGCGTGCTCGACCGGCTGCAGCTGGACCCGGCGCTGGTCGAGCAGGCCATCGGCGGCTGCGTGACCCCGATCGGCGAGCAGTTCGGCAACGTCACCCGCACCTCGTGGGTGCACGCCGGCCTGCCGCCGGAGACCGGCTGCACCACCATCGACGCCCAGTGCGGCACCGCGGCCCAGGCGGTGCAGCTGGTCGCCGGGCAGATCTCGATCGGCGCGCTCGAGGTCGGCATGGCCTGCGGGGTGGAGCTGATGAGCCGGGTGCCGCTGACGGCCAAGGTGGGCTTCGGCTTCGGCACCCCGCGGCCGGCGTCGTGGGCGCAGGACACGCCCGACCAGTACACCGCCGCCGACCGCATCGCCGCCCGGCGGGGCTTCACCCGGGAGGACCTCGACGCCTTCGGGCTGCGCTCCCAGCAGCGGGCGCGGGCGGCCTGGGACGCCGGGTGCTTCGACCGCCAGGTCGTGCCGGTCGACGTGCCCGACGCCGACGGGCAGCCGCAGCGGGTCGACCGCGACCAGGGGCTGCGCGAGACCAGCCTCGAGGCGCTGGCCGGGCTGAAGCCCACCGTCGAGGGCGGCCTGCACACGGCCGGCACCTCCTCGCAGGTCTCCGACGGCGGCAGCGCCGCGATCCTGATGAGCGAGGAGCGGGCCCGCGTCCTCGGGTACGCCCCCCGGGCCCGGCTGCTCGCGCAGTGCGTCATCGGCGGCGACCTGCACTACATGCTCGACGGCCCGGTGGACGCCGCGCGGAAGCTGTTCGACCGCACCGGCCTGACCGCCGCCGACGTCGACCTGTTCGAGGTCAACGAGGCGTTCGCGGCCATCCCGATGTCCTTCGCCCGCGTGCACGGGGTGGACGACGATCGGCTCAACGTCAACGGCGGGGCGATCGCCCTCGGCCATCCGGCCGGCGCCACCGGCATCCGGCTGATCGCCACCGCGATCGACGAGCTGGAGCGCCGGGACCGGTCGGTCGCGATGGTCGCCATCTGCGCCTCCGCCGCCACCACCTGCCTGATCCTCGAGCGGATCTGACCCGCCCACTCCACCGCACCGACCAGCGAGGAACGCCGTGCCCCTCCCTCTGACCGACGACGAGCGCGCGCTCGCCGACTCCGTCGCCGCCTTCGCCCGCCGGGCCGCGCCGATGGAGACGGTGCGCGCCACCTTCGACGACGCCGCCGCCGGCAAGCGCCCCGCCTTCTGGGAGGCGCTGTGCCGGCAGGGCCTGCACGCCCTGCACCTGCCCGAGGAGCACGGCGGCGCCGGCGCCGGCCTGACCGAGCTGGCCGTCGTGGTGGAGCAGCTGGGCCGCGCGCTGACCCCCGGTCCGCACCTGCCGACGGTGCTGGCCAGTGCGGTGGTGGCGCGCACCGGCGACAGCGCCGCGCGCGAGGAGCTGCTGCCGCTGTTCGCCGAGGGCGTCACCGGCGCCCTGGTCGGCGTGCCGGGGCTGACCGCCACCGCCGCCGACCGCGGCTGGGTGGTCAGCGGCACCTCCGGGCCGGTGCTCGGGCTGCCCGGCGCCGACGAGGTCGTCGTCCGTGCGGACGTGCCGGCCACCGGCGACCCGGTGTGGTTCCGGCTCACCGGCGCGGCGCCGGACGTCGTCCACCCCGAGGCCGGCATCGACCTCACCCGCTCCGTCGGCCGGCTGGTCCTCGCCGGGCACCGGGTCACCCCGGACGACGTCCTGGCCGCTCCGGACCCCGACGCGGTCGATCTGACGGTCAACACCCTGCTGGCTGCCGAGGCCGGCGGCCTGGCCGCGTGGGCGCTGGCCACCGCGGTGGAGTACGTGCGCACCCGGGAGCAGTTCGGCCGCCCGGTCGGCAGCTTCCAGGCGGTGCAGCACAAGGCCGCGATGCTGCTGGTGCGGGCCGAGCTGATCACGGCCGCGGCGTGGGACGCCGCCCGCGCCGCCGGGCAGCCGGCGGTGCAGCAGCGGCTGGCCGCGGCGCAGGCGGCGCTTACCGCCCTGCCGCTCGCGGTCGACGCCGCGCTCGAGTGCGTCACCCTGCTCGGCGGCATCGGCTTTACCTGGGAGCACGACGCGCACCTGTACTGGCGCCGGGCCATCAGCCTCGCCTCGGTCGGCGGCACCGAGGAGCACTGGGCCGGCCGGCTGGGGGAGACCGCCCTCAGCACCGACCGCGACTTCTCCTTCGTCGGCGACCAGTCGCTGCCCGAGCTCCGCGAGCAGGTGCGCGCCGTCCTCGCCGAGGTCCTGACCCTGCCGGAGGACCCGGCGACCACCACCGGCTGGGCACCGGCCCGCGGCGGCCCGCGGAAGGCCCGGCTGGCCGAGGCCGGGCTGGTCGCGCCGCACTACCCGCGGCCCTACGGCCTGGGTGCCGGTCCCGAGGAGCAGGCGGTCATCGGCCAGGAGTTCGCCCGCGCCGGGCTGGCCCAGCCGACCACGATCATCGGCGAGTGGGTGCTGCCCACGATCCTCGCCTACGGCACCGCCGAGCAGCAGGAGCGCTTCCTGATGCCGAGCCTGCGCGGCGACATCGTGTGGTGCCAGCTGTTCAGCGAGCCGGGCGCGGGCTCGGACCTGGCGGGGCTGTCCACCCGCGCCCGCAAGGTCGAGGGCGGCTGGTCGCTGTCGGGTCAGAAGGTGTGGAACTCCAGCGCGCACGAGGCCGACTGGGGCGTCTGCCTGGCCCGCACCGACCCCGACGCCCCCAAGCACAAGGGCATCTCCTACTTCCTCGTCGACATGCGCTCGGCCGGCGTCGACGTCCGGCCGCTGCGCCAGGCGACCGGCATGAGCGAGTTCAACGAGGTCTTCCTCGACGACGTCTTCGTGCCCGACGACTGCCTGCTCGCCCAGCCCGGCGACGGCTGGAAGCTGGCGGCCACCACGCTGTCCAACGAGCGGCTCAGCATGGGCAACATGCTCGCCCACGGCGGGGCGCGGCTGGTCAAGCGGCTAATCGAGGACGGCGGGTACGCCACCAGCCGCGAGGAGGCGGTGCGGGTCCTCGGGCGCAACACCGCCCGCGAGCTGAGCCTCGGCGCGATCAACCTGCGCAGCGTGCTGACCCGGCTGTCCGGCGCCTCGCCCGGGGCGGAGATCAGCGTGCAGAAGGTCTACAACGCCATCGCCCAGCGGGACGGCTCGCGGGCCCTGCTCACCCTGCTCGGCCCGCTGGGGGCGCTCACCGTGCCCTCGGTCGACCCCGCCGCGGACTACTCCCGCGACCACATCGCCCTCCCGTCGGTGCTCTTCGGCGGCGGCACGATCGAGATCCAGCTCAACGTCATCGCCCAGCGCGTGCTGGGCCTGCCCCGCTGACCGGCGTCCGGAGGACCCCCGTGAACATGGACCTGTCGCCCGAGTCGAAGGCGCTGCGGCGCGAGCTGCGCGACTACTTCGCCCGGGTCATCACCGAGGAGGACCGCCGCGACCTGGTCACCCAGACCGAGGGCGGCCCGACCTTCGACCGCATCTACCAGCAGATGGGCCGCGACGGCTGGCTGGGCCTGGGCTGGCCCGAGGAGTACGGCGGCCGCGGGGTCGACCCGGAGGCGCTGTTCGTCTTCTACGACGAGGTGATCCGCGCCAACGCGCCGCTGTCGCTGGTCACGCTCAACACCGTCGCCCCGGCGCTGATGAAGTACGGCACCCAGGAGCAGAAGGACTTCTTCCTCCCGAAGATCCTGTCCGGGGAGCTGATCTTCGCCATCGGCTACACCGAGCCGGGGGCGGGCACCGACCTCGCCGCGCTGCAGACCCGCGCGGTCGTCGACGGCGACGAGCTGGTGATCAACGGCAACAAGATCTACACCAGCGCCGGCATCTACGCGGACTGGATCTGGCTGGCCGTGCGCACCGACCCCGACGCCCCGCGCCACAAGGGCATCTCGGTGGTGCTGGTGCCCACCGCCTCGCCCGGGTTCTCGGTCACCGAGATCCACACCGTCGGCGGGATCAGCACCTCGGCCACCTACTACGAGGACGTGCGGGTGCCGCTGGCCAACGTGGTCGGCGAGCTGAACGAGGGCTGGTCGCTGGTCACCTCCCAGCTCAACCACGAGCGGGTGGCGCTGGCCGCCCGCGGCGGCATCGCCAACGAGCTGTTCGACGGCGTGCTCGCCTGGGCCAGGAACGAGCCCACCGACGACGGCGTGGTCTACGACCTGCCCTGGGTGCGCAGCACGCTGGCCGAGGTCTACGCCCTGCTCAGCGCCACCGAGCTGGTCAACCTCCGGCTGGTCGCCGACGTCGCGGCCAACACCCTCGGCGGCGGCGACTCGGCCGCGGCGAAGATCTTCGGCACCGAGGCGGTCGTGACCGCCTACGGCCAGCTCCAGGAGGTGCTCGGCGCCGCCGGCCTCCTGCGTCCGGGCAGCCTCGGCGCGGTGCTCGAGGGCAGGGTGGAGACCCTCGCCCGCCGGGCCCAGAACAACACCTTCGGCGGCGGCACCAACGAGGTCATGCGCGAGATCGTCGCCGCCAAGACCCTCGGCATGACCCTCGCGGCCCGCCGCCGCGAGGCCCAGCAGGCCACCCCCCAGCAGCAGCCGGCACGGAGCGGGAGCAACTGACATGCAGTTCGACCTCGACGACGACCTCCGCGACGTCCGGGACCTCGCGGAGAAGATCCTCACCGACCGGGCCGACGTCGACCGCGTCCGCGCGGTGGAGGCCGACGCCGGCGGCTTCGACCGCGCGCTGTGGCAGGTGCTGGCCGACGCCGGCCTGCTCGGCATCGCGCTGCCCGAGGAGGCCGGCGGCGCCGGTCTCGGGATGCTCGGCCTGGTCACCGTCCTGGAGCAGCAGGGCCGGCGGGTCGCTCCGGTGCCGCTGTGGTCGGTCGTGGCCGGCGCCGCCCTGCCGCTGGCGCGGTTCGGCAGCGAGGAGCAGACCGCCCGTTGGCTGCCCGGCGTCCTCGACGGCACCACGCTGGTGACCGGGGCGGTCGACACCCCGCCCGGCCGCCGGGCGACGGTGACCGCCGAGGCCGACGGCGCCGGCCTGCGGCTGCGCGGCCGGCTGACCGCGGTGCCCGCCGCCGCGGTGGCCGACGCGCTGCTGGTGCCGGTGACCACGGCGGACGGCGGCCTGTCGGTCGTCCTCGTGCCCACCGACCGCGCCGGGCTGACCGTCACGCCGCTGGCGGTGACCAGCCGGGAGAGCAGCGCGGCCGTGGCGTTCGACGGCGTCGCCGTCGAGGCCGCCGAGGTGCTGCCGGCCGACGGCGCCGAGGTGCTGCGCTGGACCCGCCGCCGGGCGCGGGTGGCGCTGGCCGCGCTGTCGCTGGGCGTCTGCGAGGAGGCGCTGGCGATCACCGCCCGCTACACCTCCGAGCGCGTGCAGTTCGGCCGGCCGCTGTCGACCAACCAGGCGGTCGCCGTCCGCGCCGCCGACGCGCATCTGGACACCGAGGCGATCCGGCTGACCACCCTGCGGGCGGCCGAGCTGCTGGACTCCGGCCGCGAGGAGGAGGCGGAGGCCGCGGCCCTGACCGCCAAGTGGTGGGCATCGCGCGGCGGGCTGCGGGTCGTGCACGCCACCCAGCACCTGCACGGCGGCATGGGCGCCGACGTCGACTACCCGATCCACCGGTACTTCCTGTGGGGCCGGCAGATCGCCTTCACCCTGGGCAGTGCCGATGCGATCGCCGCCGAGCTCGGCGACGCGCTGGAGACCGCCGCCGGCATCGGCGCGGCGTGAGCGGGGCGGGCGCCCCGGGAGACTTCCGGCTGCCGGGCCGCACCGCCCTGGTGACCGGCGCCGGCCGAGGGGTGGGGGAGGGCATCGCCCGTGCCCTGGCCGCGGCCGGCGCGACGGTCGCCGTCAACGACCTGCACGCCGACCGGGCCGAGTGGGTCGCCGCGGACATCGCCGCCGCGGGTGGCACGGCGCGGGCGATGCCCTTCGACGTCACCGACGACGCCGCCGTGACCGCCGCCGTCGACGGCGTCGTCCGCGAGCACGGAGCGCTCGACGTCCTCGTGCACAACGCCGGCATCCCCGACGGCGGGTCGACGATGGCGCGCTTCGGCGACCTGCCGCCGGCCGCCTGGCGCCAGCAGATCGAGCTGAACCTGGTGGCCACCATGCGGCTGGTGCAGGCCGTGCTGCCGCACCAGGTCGCCCGCGGCTGGGGCCGGATCGTGCACATCTCCTCCGGCGCGTCCTCCCGCGGGCTGGCGCTGGGCGTCGGCGCCTACGGCGCGGCCAAGGCCGGCTCGGAGTCGCTGATGCGGCACCTGGCCGTGGAGTACGGCCCCGACGGGATCACCGCCAACTCCCTGGCCCTGGGACTCATGGCCGGGGTCGGGGGCGGCGAGCCGAGCCCGCTGCTGGCGCGCCTGATCGAGAGCGTGCCGGTGCGCCGGCTGGGCACCGGGGACGACGTCGGTGCCGCCGTCGTCTGGCTGTGCACCGAGGGCGGCGGGCTGGTCAACGGCCAGGTGGTCCACCTCAACGGCGGCACGGTGTTCGGCCGCTGACCGCCCGGGCCGGTCAGTAGGAGCCGGTCCGCTCGAAGTACCGCCGCGGGTTGGTCACCAGCATGGTGGCGATCTGCTCGTCGGTCACGCCCTCGGCCCGCAGGTGGGGGAGCACGTCCTCGTGGATGTGCGTGTAGTGCCACTGCGGGAACATCGGCGCGAACTCCGGCGGCACCGCGTCGTAGTAGCAGGCCGCGTCGTGGGAGAGCACCATGCTCTCCGCGTAGCCGCGGCGGCACATCTCCACGACCGTGCCGGCGCGCGCCTCGAACGTCGTCTCGACGTAGACGCCGAAGCGGTCCATGCCCAGCAGGAAGCCGGCGTCGGCGAGGTCGGCGAGGTACTCGACGTCCGTGGTGTCCCCGCTGTGGCCCAGCACCACGCGCCGCGGGTCGACACCCTCCTCGGCGAACACGGCGGCCACCGTCGAGCCCTGCCGGGTCGCCGGGTGGGTGTGCACGGTGATCGGCGTGCCGGTGCGGCGGTGCGCGCGGGCGACGGCCCTCAGCGCCCGCTCGACGCCGGGCGTCATCCCCTGGGCGTCGATGGCGCACTTGAGCAGTCCGGCGCGGACCCCCGTGCCGGCGATGCCGACCTCGATGTCCCGGACGAACATCTCGACCATCGGGTCGGGCACCTGGACGCCCATCGCCGCGGCGAGCGCCGGGTCGCGGGACTGGAAGTAGAAGGGCAGGGAGTCGTAGGTGTAGTAGCCGGTGGCCACGACGATGTTCAGGTCGACCTGGGCGGCGACCTGCTGGATGCGCGGGATGTAGCGGCCCAGGCCCAGCACCGTCGGGTCGACGATCGTGCGCACCCCGGTGCCGGCCAGCCGGGTCAGCCGCTGCACCGCGTCGGCGACCCGGTCGGTCTCCGACCCCCACTCCTCGGGGGCGTTCTGGGCGATCTCCGGGTCGAGCACGAACAGGTGCTCGTGCATGAGCACCTGGCCGAGGTCGGCCGTGTCGACCGGGCCGCGGACGGTCTGCACCTGCGTCACGGCAGCGTCACCTGCGTCCGGTTCACCTTGCCGGTGGCGTTGCGGGGCAGCTCCTCGGTGGTGAGCGACCACCGGGTGGGCACCTTGTAGCGCGCCAGCCGGCCGGAGAGGTACGCGGCGAGGTCGGCCTCGGTGACCGCCGATCCGCTCCGGACGACGACGACGGCGGCGACCTCCTCGCCCCACTCCGGCGAGGGCCGGCCGAGCACGATGCACTCCCGGACGTCGGGGTGCGTGGTCAGCTGGTCCTCGACCTCGGCCGGGTAGACGTTCTCCCCGCCGCGGAGGATGAGGTCCGAGCGCCGGCTGGAGATGTGCAGGTGCCCGCCGACCACCGTGCCGAGGTCGCCGGTGCGGAACCACCGGTTCGGCGCGGTGGACTGTGCCGTCGCCTCGGGGTTGCGCCAGTAGCCGAGCATCATCCCGGGCCCGCGCAGGCACACCTCGCCCTCGACGCCCTCGGGCACCGGCACCCCGGCCGGGTCGCGCACCTCCACCTGCATGGTCGGGATCGGCCGGCCCACGGTCTCCGGGTCCTCGAGCAGCTCCCGCGCCGAGGCGAGGGTCGCCGCCGTCGAGGACTCGGTCAGCCCGTAGGTGGTGCCCAGCGACCGGCCGGCCACCGGCAGCACCTCGCGCAGCCGCGCCTTGAGGGTGGGGGAGGAGGGCGCGCTGCTCACCGAGATCGTGCGCAGCGAGCTGAGGTCGTAGCGGTCCAGGCCGCCGTGCTCGACCAGCCGCTGCACCATCGTGGGCACCGCGCCCCAGTTGGTCACCCGCTCGCGCTCGATCAGCTCGAGCACCCGGTCCAGGTCGAACCGGCCCAGGTGCACCACCGCGGTGTCGCCCACCGCCAGCCGGACGACGGCCAGGTTGTGCAGCGCGGCGATGTGGAACAGCGGCGTGACCAGCAGGAACCGGCGGTCGGACTGGGGAGCGCCGAGCTCGGCGGCGACGGCGTCGTTGAGCAGGTGGAACCAGCAGGCCGACAGCACGTTGCGGTGCGAGTGCGTGGCGCCCTTGGGTCGGCCGGTGGTGCCGCTGGTGAAGAGGATGACCGCCGGGTCGTCCTCGGCGATCTCCACCTCCGGCAGCGGGGCGCCGGAGTACCGGGCGATGAGCGCCGGGACGTCGTCCTCGACGGACAGAACCGGCAGGCCGGGCTCGCCGGCCAGGGCCCGGCGCGGACCGTCGGCGACCAGCACCGCGGGTTCGGTGAGCTCCAGGCCGTAGGCGATCTCCGGCCCGGCCCACAGCGAGTTCATGCCCACGGCGATCGCGCCCAGGGAGACCGCGGCCCAGAAGGTGACGATCCACTCGGGATTGTTGGCCGAGCAGATGGCGACCCGGTCGCCCGTGCCGACGCCGTAGTCCTCGCGCAGCGCGGTGGCCAGCGCGGCCACGGCGTCCAGGTGCTCGGCGAAGGTGAGCCGGCTGCGCTCGGTGACCAGGTACTCGCGGTCGCCGAACGCGGCGGAGGCGTGCAGCAGCTCGGTCAGCGACCGGTGCCGGTGCGCGAAGACCTCCATGGGCTCGCCGAGCACGTCCTCCACCCGGATCTCGAACGGCGCCCCCGGCGCGGTGAGGCGGGCCACCACGGCGTCCCGCGGGTCGACCGCGTGCGGGGTGGGGGCGGTCGTCGTCGAGGTCATCGGCGCAGTCCTTCCGGGCGCCGGGCGGCGCCGAGGGTGGGGGAGCGGGGGAGGGCGGCGGGAGCCGTCAGAGGGCAGTCATGTCCTGGGGGCCCCAGATCGCGCGCATGGAGGTGATCCGGGCCTGCTCGTCGAAGGTCATGACGTCGATCGGGGTGAACTCCATGCCGCCGTCGGGGGTGGTGATCCGGACGGTGAACGCGAAGGCGGCGGTGTCGCCGGCGATCCGCAGCCGCTGCAGCGAGGTGGCCCGCTGCGGCGCGGCGGCGACCGTCGCGTAGAAGGCCTCGATCTCGGCGCGGCCGTTCTTCACCGGGCTGCCCACTGGGTCCTCGACCGTGGCGTCCTCGGCGTACAGGACGGCGATGTCGGCGGCCGTGCCGCCGGCGACACCGGCCAGGTAGGCCTCGACGGTCGCCCGGATCTCCTCGGTGGACGGCATGGGTCTCCTCCCCTCGTGCCCGCACCCGGCCGGTGGGGACCGTCCGACGCTAGGGAGACCGGGGGTCCGGCGCGCCGCCGGTTCCCGGACAGCGGGAGGACCGGCCGCGTCGACGGAGCACCGGGTCATTGCTCGGTAGTTCGAATAGGTATAGTTTCGCACGGAGCAGCCGACAGGTGGAAGCACCGGTCAGCTCGCCGGTCACACCGCCGTGGCCGACGCGCCGTCCCCGGGAGAACACATGACGACGACGTTCCCGCAACCCCCGCCCCGACCCGCCGCCGCACCGCGGCCCCGGCCCTCCGAGGCCGAACGGCCGACCACCGCGATCGACCGCGTCGCCACGCTGCTGGACGCCTTCGAGGGCCCGGGCCGGCTCACCCTCGCCCAGATCACCCGCCGCACGGGGCTGCCGCGCTCGTCGGCCCACCGCATGCTCGAGCAGCTCGTCGCCCACCGGTGGCTGCGCCGTACCGACCGCACCTACGAACTCGGCACCCGCCTGCTGGAGCTGGGCTCGCTGGCGGTGCACCAGGACCGGCTGCACCAGGCGGCGCTGCCGGTGCTGCACGAGCTGCAGGACGTGACCGGCCTGGTCGTGCACCTGGCCGTCCTCGACGGTCCCGACGTCATCTACCTGGAGAAGATCGGCGGCCGGTTCGCCACCCGGCTGCCCTCGCGCGTGGGCGGCCGCCAGCCGGCGCACTGCACCAGCGTGGGCAAGGTGCTGCTCGGGTTCGGTCCGCACGGCACCGTCCGCCGGGTGCTCGACGGGCAGCTGCCGCAGCGCACCACCCGCAGCATCACCTCGGTCGCCGTCCTCGAGCGGGAGCTGGCGAAGGTGCGCGAGTACGGCGTCGCCTACGACAAGGAGGAGGCGCTGCCGGGCGTGGGCTGTGTGGCGGCCCCCATCGTCTCCGGTGGTCACGCGGTGGCCGCCGTGTCGGTCTCCGGACCCATCGAGGATCTCAAGCTCGGCCCGCTGTCCAGCCCGGTCCGCATGGCGGCGCTGGGCATCATGCGCAACTCCCGGTGCAGCCCGATGCCGCTTCGCCGGGCCGCCCGCTGACCTCGCCGCACCTCGCGTGCGCGTGCAGCGGCGCCACCGAGGGGTAGCCCCTCCCCGTGCCCCCGCCGGACAAGCCGCTGCCCGACGTGATCGCCCCCGGCCTGGACGTGCTGTTCTGCGGCATCAACCCCTCGCTGATGTCGGCCGAGCGCGGGCACCACTTCGCCCGGCCGGGCAACCGGTTCTGGCCGGCGCTGCACCTGGCCGGCCTGACGCCGCGGCGGCTGACCCCCGACGAGGACCGCGAGCTGCTGCGGTACGGCATGGGCATCACCAACGTCGCCGACCGGCCGACCCGGACCGCGGCGGAGCTGACCGCCGAGGAACTGCGCGCCGGCGGGCTCGCGCTGGCCGCGCTGGTGGCGCGGTACCGCCCGCGGGTGCTGGCCGTCTGCGGCATCACCGCCTGGCGGACGGCGTTCGACCGGCCCCGGGCGGTGCTCGGCCGCCAGCCCGAGCGGATCGGCGGCGCGGACGTGTGGGTGGTGCCCAACCCCAGCGGGCTCAACGCCCACGTCCAGCTGCCCGACCTCGCGCGGCACTTCGCGCAGTTGCGGCCCGCGCCGCCGGCCTGACCGCCGGTGCGGCAGGATCGCCGCGTGCCCCGGCTGCTCGTCGTCCACCACACGCCGTCGCCGGCGCTGCAGGCGGTGCTGGAGGCGGTGCGCGAGGGCGCGGCCATGGTGGACGACGTCGAGCTCGTCGTCCGCCCCGCGCTGTCGGCCGGCGCGGCCGACCTGCTCGCCGCCGACGGCGTCCTGCTCGGCACGCCGGCCAACATCGGGTACATGTCCGGCGCGCTCAAGCACTTCTTCGACACCGTGTACTACCCGTGCCTGGACGCCACCGTGGGCCGCCCCTACGGGGTCTACGTGCACGGCAACGACGACACCGCCGGGGCGCTGGCCAGCATCGAGCGGATCACCGGCGCGCTGCGGTGGAAGCAGGTGGCCGCGCCGCTGTCGCTCACCGGCGCTCCCGGCCGGGACGACCTCGAGGCGGTGCGCGAGCTGGCGGCGACCGTCGCGGTCAGCCTGTAGCCACGGCGGTGCCGGCCTCGGCCAGGGCCTTCAGCCGGGCCACGTCACCGGCCAGGGTGCGGCGCAGCAGCGCGGCCAGCGGCCGGCGGAACAGCCGCTCGGCGCCGCGCGGCGTCACCGTCAGCTCGCAGGTCACCCGGCACCGCCGCTCGTCCAGCGGCTCCACCGTGCGCGCGCCGCGGGCCGGCGCGCCGGAGGTGGTCCGCCAGGTGAACCGCCGGCCGGGGTCGACGGTGAGCACCTCGCCGGCGTTGCGCAGCGTCCGGCCGCCGAACCGCAGCACCTCGGCGGTCGTCGTGCCGGGGACCACCGGCCCCGCGGTGCTGGGCGCCATGGTGACCACGCCGGCCCGCCACTCCGGGTCCCGGCCGTAGTCGGCGACCAGCGCCCACACCACCGCGGCGGGCCGGTCGACCACCACGTCCTCGCGCAGCCGCACCGCGCCGTCCTGCTCGTTGCCGTCCACGTCGTCCTCCCTCGGTCCGATCCGGTGCCTGCGAGCCTGGCGCGGGACCGGCGGGGCGGGCGTGGACGGAGCTGCTGCGGTAGTGGACGGACCTGCTCAGCCGGCGGCGTCGCGCAGCGCGGCCGGGGTGCGGCCGGTGGCGCGGCGCAGCACGCGGGTGAGGTGGCTGGCGTCGGCGAACCCGCAGGCCGCGGCGACCGCGGACACCGGCCGCGCCGATCCGGTCAGCAGCTCGCGGGCGCGCTCCACCCGCCGGTCGAGGACGTAGCGGTGCGGGCTGGTGCCGGTCGCGGCCCGGAACTGCCGGCTGAAGTGGAACTCGCTGACGTGCGCGACCGCGGCGAGCTCGGCCACCGGCAGCGGCCCGGCCAGCCCCTCCTCGACGTGCCGGAGGACGCGCGCCAGTTGCGCCCGCGA
This sequence comes from Blastococcus sp. SYSU D00820, assembly GCF_054050695.1. Taxonomy (NCBI): domain Bacteria; kingdom Bacillati; phylum Actinomycetota; class Actinomycetes; order Geodermatophilales; family Geodermatophilaceae; genus Blastococcus; species Blastococcus sp. SYSU D00820. The sequence continues at coordinate 108,221 of NZ_JBJGZW010000013.1, read as the reverse complement.
CAGCCCCCGGGCCGGCGGGGGAGGAGGCGGCCGCCCGGCGCCGTGGTCGCGGGCCAGCGCCGCCACCAGTGCCAGGCCCAGCGACTCCACGGCCAGCCGGCCGAGGTCGCTGCGGTCGGCCAGCCCCCGCGACAGCAGGCCGGCCAGCGCCGCGACGTCCGGCGACCGGGCACCGGCCACCGGCAGCAGCTCCGCGGGCGCACGGGCGCCGGCCGCGTCGGCCAGCTCGGCGAGCACCTCCGGGGCGGCCGCGACCACCAGCGTGGCGACGTCCTGCGGCGTGCCGTCGGCCGAGCGGACGGCGAAGGGCGTGCCGGCCGGCACGACGGCGACGTCCCCGGGCCGTCCCGGGGTGGCGGCGCAGGTGTCGCCGAGGGTCTCGACCAGCCGGTAGGGGCGCCCGACGTTCACGAACACCCGGTGCTCGCCGGCCGGCGGCACGAGCGCCTCGGTCAGCGGCCCGCGCCGGGGGAGCAGCGTCAGCCCCGGCCGCAGCACCAGCGGTCCGGTCACGCGGCACCTCCCGGGGGACGTGCCCGGATCGTCCTCCCGCGGGAGCCGGCCGTCGAGGGGTCAGCCGGTCACGCGCAGCGCCAGCAGCGCGACGTCGTCGCTGGCGTCGGGCACCATGCCGGCGAGCAGGCCGTCGCAGACCTCCTCGGCGGTGCGGCCGGCCAGCCGCCCGCCGGTGTCCAGCAGCCGCGCCAGGCCGTCGTCGAGGGTGGCGTCGCGCCGCTCGACCAGCCCGTCGGTGTAGAGGACGACGGTCGACCCGACGGGCAGCGGCTGCGTGTGGTCGCTGCGCCCGGTCTCGGCGTCCACCCCGAGCAGCAGCTCGCGCGGGCGCCAGAGCAGCTCGGCGGTGCCGTCGGGGGCCAGCAGCAGCGGCGGCGGATGGCCGGCGTTGGACCAGCGCAGCTCCCACGCCCCGCGGGCGTCACGGGAGACCTGCCCGAGCACGCCGGTGACCAGCGTGGTCATGCCGAGGTCGCGCAGCGCGCAGTCCAGCGCACCCAGCACCCGCGACGGCGTGCCGTCGACGGCCATCGCGATCCCGCGCAGCATGTTGCGCACCTGGCCCATCCGGGCCGCGGCACGGCGGTCGTGGCCGGTGACGTCGCCGATCACCAGCGTGGTGGCGCGCCGGTCGGGCGTGCGGAAGGCGTCGAACCAGTCGCCGCCGACCTGCGCCTCGCGCGCCGCGGGCCGGTACCGGGCGGCGATCTGCAGCCCCGCGACGCGCGGGGGCTCGGTGAGCAGGGAGCGCTGCAGGGTCTCGGCCAGCGTGCGGGTGGCGTGCGCCGCCCGGCGCTCGGCCTCCAGCCGGGCGACCCGGTCGACGGCCTGCCCGCACTGGGCGGCGAACGCCTCGAGCACCTGGACGTCGTCCGCGTGCAGGTCGTGCGGGCGGGCCCAGCCGACGGTCAGCGAGCCCACCAGCCGCCCGCCGGCGCGCATCGGCAGCGCGACCCACGCGACCGCGCCGGGGAGGACGGCGTCGGGTGCGGCGGTGGCCGGATCCGCGACCAGCACCCGCCGGCCGCGGGCGGCGACCGCCATCGGCAGCGGGGAGGTGGCCGGCAGCCGGCGCTCGCGCTCGGCCGCGTCCGGCCCCGGGGCGCCGCTGACGGCGAGGTCCCCCTCCGGCGTGCGCAGCGCCACGGCGAGCAGGTCGGCGTCCAGCGCCGTCCGGCCCCGCTCGAACAGCACGCGGAGCAGGTCGGTGCGGTTCTCCGTGGCGGCCAGCGCCGACGCGGTGGCGGCCAGCCCGGCCAGTGCCCGTGCCGTGCGCCGCTCCCGCTCGCCGGAGGCGCGCAGTTCCCCGGCGACCTGCTCCAGCTCCCGGGTGCGCGCCAGCAGGTCGGCCTGCACCTCGGTGACCTGCTCGCGCCAGTCCCCGACGCCGGCCGCACCCTCGGCGTCCTGCCGCAGCCGCACGTAGTCGGTGACGTCGTCGGAGCGGTGCAGGAGCAGCACCACGCGGCCGTCGTCGTCGAGCACCGGGACGTTGCGCGGGCTCCAGAACCGCTCGACGAAGGTGCCGTCGGGCATCCGGATGTCGTACTTGAGGATCGGCATCGTCTCGGCCCGGCCGGAGTCGCGCACGCGGTACAGGGAGTCGCGCACCGCCTCCATCCCGTCGGCGGTGCCCTCCTCGGGGTTGATCGGGAAGACGTCGAACAGCGGCCGCCCGACCTGCTCCTCCAGCGTGGTGGCCGTGGCCTCCAGGCGGGCCTCGTTGGCGTGCACGATGACTAGGTCGGGGGTGAGCAGGAGGAACGGCGCCGGGGCGACGTCGAACACCCTCGCCCAGTCCGGCTCCGGCAACTGCTGCGCCACGATCTCCTGCTCAGGCCCGCCGCGACCGTCGGGCGCGGATGGGGTCCATCCTCCACTCAGGCCGGGCGCCACCCGAGGAGGGGTCCCAGTCGCGTCGCGATGTCGGTGAGGATCTGCTCGTAGTCGGCCGGCCGGAAGGTGAACGGCAGCGCGAAGGCCACCTCCTCGACCTCGCGGAACCCGGCGTGGGCGTACAGCGCCGCGGCGATCTCCTCGCTGCTGCCCAGCAGGTCGGGGGCGAACATCATCCGCGCCGGCCCCTGGGGGGCGGTGGTCCGCGGCGTCCGCGCCGCGACGTAGGCGGCGTAGCGCTCGCGCTGGTCGGCGGTGGCGCCGTCGGTCGGGATGACCACCAGCCCCTGGGAGACGCGGGCCTGCGCGCCGGCCGGGTGGGCGGCGCGGAAGGCCCGGACCTGCGCCTGCTGCACGTGGGCGAAGTCCTCGGACTCCTCGGCCTTGACCACGCTGCTGGTCAGCAGGTTCATCCCGTTCTCCCCGGCCCAGCGCGCCGAGCGCAGGCTGCCCGCGCCGTACCAGAGCCGGGCGCGCAGCCCGGGCGAGTGCGGCTGCACGCGGTCGGAGAACTCCTCGATGCCCTGCCGCCCGGAGAACGTGCTGGCCGGGGCGCCCTCGACCAGGCGCAGCAGGCGGGTGACGCGGCCGTGGGAGAGGTCCTCGACCTCGGCGGTGTCGGGGTAGAGCGCGGCCTTGACGTCGTCCCAGTGCATCGGCGGGCCGATGCTGACGCCGGGGTTGAGCCGGCCGCCGGAGAGGACGTCGACGGTGGCGAGGTCCTCGGCCAGGCGCAGCGGGTTCTCCCAGGCCAGCGGCGTCACCGCGGTGCCCAGCTCGATCCGGCGGGTGCGCTGGCTGGCCGCGGCGAGGACGGCGACCGGCGAGGAGATGCCGTACTGCAGGTGCCGGTGGCGGACCCAGGCGCTGTCGAAGCCGAGGCGCTCGCCCAGCTCGATCACCTGCAGCGTCGCCTCGTGGCCCGGACCGGGATCGGCCGGGTCGAAGGTGCCGATGGTCAGAAAACCCAGCTTCTGCAACGGGGTGCCGGGGGCGGGCATGCGCGAGATCCTGCCGGACCCGCCGATGAGTTCCGCGGCCGGCTGCGGTCACTGCACGGACGGATCACGACCTCGGGAGGGCACGTGGAGCGAGCGGTCTCGGCGGACGGCACGGCGCTGGCCTACGACGCGGTGGGCGACGGCCCGGTCGTGGTCGTCGTCGGCGGAGCGTTCAACGACCGCCGCACCTGGGCGCCGCTGGCCGCGGCGCTGGCGGGGGAGGGCTTCCGCGCGGTGAGCTACGACCGCCGCGGCCGCGGTGACAGCGGCGACACCGCGCCCTACGCGGTCGAGCGCGAGGTCGAGGACCTCGCGGCGGTGCTCGCGGCCGAGGCCGGCGACGGGCCGGCGTACGCCCACGGCGTCTCCTCGGGCGGGGCGCTGCTCCTGCGCGCACTGGCCGAGGGCGTCCCGGTCCGGCGGGCCTCGGTGCTGGAACCGCCCTACCGGGTGCCCGGCGCGTCGCCGCCACCGGAGCGCTACGTCGAGACCCTGGAGGCCTACGTCCGCGCGGACGACCGCTCCGGGCTCGTCGAGTACTTCCAGACCGCGGTGATCGGGTTGCCGGCCGAGATGGTCCGGTCGTTCCGGGCGACGCCGACGTGGTCGGTGCTGGCCGCCCTGGCGCCCACGCTGGTGTACGACGCACACGCCCTGGGCGGCGACGACCACGCGCTGCCGGCCGGCCTGCTCGCCCGCGTGCCGGTGCCGGTGCTGGCCGTGACCAGCACGGGCACGGCGATGCCGTGGATGGGCGCGGCGGCCGAGGCGGTCGCCGCCGCCGTCCCCGACGGCCGGTTCGCGCGGCTGGAGGGCGGCTTCCACGAGGTGCCGGCCGACGTGCTGGCCCCGGCCCTGGCCGCCTTCTACCGGGGCGGCTGAACGGGCAGGCGCGCCCGGCCCGCCGCGGTTAGGGTCGGGCCTCGTCGGACGGGCGCGGCGGACGGGGGGCCATGAACCTCGAGAAGGTCGTGTTCGGCTTCTTCGTCCTGCTGGCGGCGACGCTGAACTTCGGCTTCTTCATCGGTGACATGGACGACCCGGTGCTGCACAACGAGTACGAGCTGTTCGCCGCCGTGGTGGTCAACCTCATCGCCACGGTGCTCAAGTTCGGCGACCGGACGCAGATCGGCGCGGTGCACCTGGCCACCAGCCTGGTGGCCGACCTGCAGCTGATCGCGGCCACGATCGTCTGGGTGTCCGCGGCGCACATCTCCACCGCCGGCCTCACCCCGGGGGCGACGGCCAGCGTGGTGTCGCTGTCCGGCGGTGCGCTCCTGGCCAACGTGGTCTCGCTGGTGCTGCTGGTGGTTGAGACCGTCTCCTTCCAGCGGCGCTGACTCCCTGTCGCCCGTGCGCCGGCTGCTGAGCGTCTTCTGGCACCTGCTCACCGGGTCCGGCGGGCCGCCGCCGCGGCGGGTGCGCCGGCGCCGGGTGGCCACGACTCCCCAGGAGTCGGGCACGGTCTTCGTGATCCTGCGCCGGATGCGGGCGCCGCTGATCACGCTGGTGCTGGTCTTCGCCGTCAGCGTGCTCGGCCTGACGCTCATCCCGGGCCAGGACGCCGAGGGCCGCACGACGCCGATGAGCTTCTTCGACGCCTTCTACGTCATGAGCTACACCGCCACGACCATCGGCTTCGGCGAGCTGCCCACCCCCTTCACCCCCGCCCAGCGGCTGTGGGTCACCTTCTCGATCTACCTCAGCGTGATCGCCTGGGCCTACGCCATCGGTGCGCTGCTGGCCCTGCTCCGGGACCGGGCCTTCCGCCGCGCGCTGTCGCTGCAGCGCTTCACCCGCCAGGTCGCGCGGCTGCGCGAGCCCTTCCTGCTGATCGCCGGGTACGGGCAGACCGGCGAGGCGCTGGGCCGGTCGCTGGACGAGCTGGGCCGGCGGTTCACCGTGGTCGACCTGCTCGAGACCCGGCTGGACGCCCTGGAGCTCAACACCCACCGGGCCGACGTCCCGGGGCTGGTGGGGGACGCGCGCGATCCGCACACCCTGGCGATCGCCGGGCTGCGCCACCCGTGGTGCGACGGCGTCCTCGCGCTGACCAACGACGACGAGGCCAACCTCGCCGTCGTCATGACCGCGGCGCTGATCCGGCCGGAGCTGCCGGTGATCGGGCGCACCACCTCCGCGGTGGTGGCCGGCCGGATGCGCGCTTTCGGCACCCCCACCGTCGTCAACCCCTTCGACCGGTTCGGCGACCACCTGCGGCTGGCCCTGCGCGCGCCGTCGTCCTACCAGCTGATGAGCTGGCTGGAGGCCGGCCCGGGGGCCGAGCTGCCCGAGCGCCGCTCGGCGCCCGCGCCGGGGCGGTGGGTGGTGGCCGGGTACGGCCGGTTCGGCCGGCACTTCGCCGCCGACCTCGCCGCCGAGGGACTCGAGGTGACCACGGTCGACCCGCTCCCCGGCGACGACGACAGCGAGCTGCCGGACGTCGTCGGCGACGCCTCCCACCCGGCGGTGCTCGACCGGGTGGACCTGCCGGGCGCGGTCGGCTTCGTCGCCGGCACCGACAACGACACAACCAACCTGTCGCTGGTCGCCGAGGCGCGGCGGCGCAACCCCGGGCTGTTCGTGGCCGCCCGGCAGAACCAGCCGGCCAGCGCCGCGCTGTTCGCCGCCATGGAGGTCGACGCCCTGCTGGTGCCCTCGGCGGTGGTCGTGCACGACGCCTACGCGCAGCTGTCCACCCCGCTGCTGTGGCGCTTCCTGCGCACCTTCCCGGAGCGCGGCGACGCGTGGGCCGCGGAGGTGGTGCAGCGGCTGACCGAGACCTGCGGGCGGCACCTCGAGGCGCTGTGGCGGATCTGCCTGGACGACGACGGCGCGCCCTCGCTCGGTCCCTGGCTGGCCCGCGGCACCGTCACCCTGGGCGACCTGGTGCGCAATCCGGTGGACCGGGACGAGCGGCTGGCCGCGGTGGTGCTGCTGGTGCTGCGGGACGAGGAGTGCGTGCTCGCGCCGGCCGACGACCTCGTCCTGCGCCGGGGCGACCACCTGCTGTTCGCGGGCGAGCCGCGGGTGCGCCGGGCGGTCGAGGCGAGCCTGCTCGACGAGGCGGCGCCGGCCTACCTGGTGGAGGGCCGGCGGGTGCCGGCCGGCTGGCTGTGGCGGCGGCTGAGCCGCAGCTCGCCCGAGCCGACCACCTGATCCGCCCCCGCGCTGGCACACTGCGCCGGTGGCCGAGCTGACCCACTCCGACTCCGTCGTCGTCGCCGCGTCCCCGGAGGCGGTGTACGACCTCGTGTCCGACGTCCCGCGCACCGGCGAGTGGAGCCCGGTCTGCCGGGCCTGCTGGTGGGACGAGGGCGACGGCCCGCGGGTCGGCGCCTGGTTCACCGGTCGCAACGAGACCCCGGAGCGCACGTGGGAGACCCGTTCCCAGGTGGTCACCGCCGACCGGGGCCGGGAGTTCGCCTGGCTGGTCGGCGACGGCTACGTGTGGTGGTCGTTCTCGATGCGCCCGGTGGACGGCGGCACCGAGCTCACCGAGTCGTGGCGGGTCCTGCCCGCCGGGGTCGAGTTCTTCGCGCGGCGCTACGGCGACGCGGCCGGCGAGCAGCTCGCCGAGCGGACCCGCGCCGCGCACGCCGGCATCCCGGCCACGCTGGCCGCGGTGAAGAGGATCGCCGAGGGCGGCTGACCCGCGCAGGATGGGCGGATGGACGACGACGCGGACGGAAGCCCGGTGCCCGGCTCCGGGCTGGAGCCGGACATGGTGCCCCACCTCGACGAGTTCCTGCTGGCCCGGATCGCCGAGGACGAGCGCATGGCGCGGGACGCCGCCACCGCCGGCGGGCGTGCGGACTGGGACGCCGGCCGCCTGGGTGACCGGGCGCCCGAGGGGGCGGCGGTGCACGTCGCCCGGCACGACCCCGCCCGCGTGCTGGCCGACTGCGCGGCCCGCCGCCGGCTGGTGCTCGCCTGCCGCGACAGCCGGCCGGACCTGGCCTTCCTCGGCGCCCGGCCCCCGGGCATGGCCGGGTTCCCGCTGAGCCCCGGCGACCGGCACCAGCTGGCCGCGCTGGCCCTCGCCCTGCTCGCCGCGCCCTACGCCGGCCATCCCGACTACCGCCCCGAGTGGCGCCAGTGACGGCCGGGACGCGCCCACAGGGGGTTCCCAGCCGGCGCCCAGCCCGGTCCGGGGGGAGCGGCCGAGGCTGAGCGGCACCTGCCCCCCAGCACCCCGGAGCACCCGTGACGCCCGACCCGATCCCGTCCGCCGCCACCTACGAGGGCCGGCCGCTGCCGCGACCGGACGAGGAACTCGTCGACCAGGGCCTGGCCTTCGACGTCGGCACGCTGCTCAGCCGCCGGCGGCTGCTGGCGCTGCTCGGCCTGGGGGCCGCCACCGCGGGGCTGGCCGCCTGCGGCGGGAGCAGCGGGAGCAGCGCGGCCGCGTCGTCGTCGGCGTCGTCCTCCGGCGCCGGGACGGCACTCGGGGAGATCCCCGACGAGACCGCCGGGCCCTATCCCGGCGACGGCTCCAACGGCCCGGACGTGCTGGAGCAGAGCGGCATCGTGCGCCGCGACCTGCGCTCCAGCTTCGGCGAGTACAGCGGCACCGCCGAGGGCGTGCCGATGACCCTGGAGCTGACCGTCACCGACCTGGCCGGGGGCGGGGTGCCCTTCGAGGGCGTGGCCGTCTACGTGTGGCACTGCACCCGCGAGGGCGGCTACTCGCTGTACTCCGCGGGGATCACCGACCAGAACTACCTGCGCGGGGTGCAGGTGGCCGGCGCCGACGGCACGGTCATTTTCACCAGCGTGTTCCCGGCCTGCTACGACGGGCGGTGGCCGCACATCCACGTCGAGGTCTATCCCGACCAGGCCTCGATCACCGACTCGACGGCGGCGATCGCCACCTCGCAGGTGGCCCTGCCCCAGGACGTCTGCGAGACCGTCTACGCCACCGCCGGCTACGAGGCGTCGGTGGCCAATCTGTCGCGGGTGTCCCTCGACGGCGACAACGTCTTCGGCGACGACGGCGGCGCGAGCCAGCTGGCCACCGTGACCGGCAGCGCCGGCAGCGGCTACACCGTCCGCCTGGCCGTCGGGGTGGACACCGGCACGACGCCGTCCGGCGGGGGCGCTCCCGGCGGCGGCGTGCCGCCGGCGCCGCCGGCGAACTGACCGCGGAACCGGTCCAGGTGTAGCCCGCGGCCGGAGTGGGGACCCCTGGAGGACGGCCGGCGACGGCGCGTCGAAGCAGGGGGACGGACACCGGTGACTGCCGTCGAGGACGGATCCCTGGTCCTGGGGGACCGCTACGAGCTGCAGCAGCTCATCGCCACCGGGGGCATGGGACAGGTCTGGCGGGGCCACGACCGGCTGCTCGACCGCGCGGTGGCGGTCAAGGTGCTGCGCAGCGAGTACGCGGTCGACCCCACCTTCGCCGCCCGCTTCCGGGCCGAGGCGCAGCACGCCGCGGCGCTGCACCACCCCAACATCGCCGCCGTCCTCGACTACGGGGAGACCACCGCGGCGGACACCGGCGAGACCGTCGCCTTCCTCGTGATGGAGCTGGTCGAGGGCTCGTCGCTGTCGGCGCTGCTGTCGGCCGAGGGACGGCTGGCGCCCGACGCGGCGCTGTCGGTGCTCTCCCAGGCCGCCGCGGCGCTCGCCGAGGCGCACCGCTCCGGCCTGGTCCACCGGGACGTGAAGCCGGCGAACATCCTGGTCCGCCCGGACGGCGGGGTGAAGCTCACCGACTTCGGCATCGCCTGGTCGGCGGCGAGCGTGCCGCTGACCCGCACCGGCCAGGTGATCGGCACGCCGCAGTACATGTCGCCGGAGCAGGCGGAGGGCCACGGCGTCAGCCCCGCCAGCGACGTCTACGCCCTCGGCCTGGTCGGCTACGAGACCCTCGCCGGGCACGCCGCCTTCGACGGGGACAACCCGGTCACCGTGGCGCTCAAGCAGGTGCGCGAGCAGCCCGAGCCGCTCCCGGCCGACCTGCCGGCCCCGGTGCGCTCGCTGATCGAGTCGGCCCTCACCAAGGACCCGCACGAGCGCATCCCCGACGGGCGCGCCTTCCTCGACGCGATCGAGGAGACCATCGACCGCCCCCGGGGCGCGGCGGGACCGGCGCCCCGGCCCGGGCCCGCCCCCCCCCCCCCCGGCGGGCCGCCCCCGCCCCCCCCCCCCCCCCCCCCCCCCCCCACGGCGCTGGTCGTGCTGGCCGCCGTCCTCGCCGTGCTGGTCGTCGCCGGGCTCGGTGCGGCACTGCTGGACCGCTCGCCCGCTCCATCGGAGGGCACGGCGACCGCCGAGGAGCCCGCCGCGGCCACCGGCATCGTCCTGGACGTCGCCGATCACGTCGGCCGGCCGGCCGAGGACGTCGTCGCGCAGCTCACCGCGCTGGGTCTGGTCGTCACCACGCGGGAGCGCACCACGGCCGACCGGCCGGCCGGCACCGTCGTCGACGTCGGCCCCGCCGGCGTCCGGCTGGAGGAGGGCGACGCGGTCGTGGTGACCGTCGCGGTCGCTCCGTCCGCACCGGCGGAGGAGCCGGCCGCGCCGGCCCCGGTCGACGTCCCGGCGGTCGAGGTGGACGACGCGCAGCCGGCCCCCGCACCGGAGCCCGTCGCGGAGCCGGGGACGAGCGCACCCGCGAGCGACACCCCGCCGGCGACGGTGCCGCCGCCGACCGATGCGACGACTCCGGAGCCGGGCACCACCGCTCCCGGCACGACCGACCCGGGCACGACCGACCCGGGTACGACCGGTCCCGGCACGACCGGTCCCGGTACGACCGACCCCGGCACGACCGACCCCGGTACGACCGACCCGGGCACCACCGACCCCGGTACGACCGACCCGGGCACCACCGACCCCGGTACGACCGACCCCGGCACGACCGACCCCGGCACCAGCGCGCCGGCCGGCACCACCCCGGCACCGGGCGACCCCGCGGCTGGTTGACTGCGCGTCGGCGGCGGTGCCGCCGACGGACCCCGGGAGGACGGCCGTGCACCTCGGCGTCGACAGCTTCGTGGCGGCGGTGACCGACCCGGCGACCGGCGAGGTCGTCGGCGCGCAACAGCGGATGGCCCACCTGCTGGAGGAGATCGCCCTCGCCGACGAGGTGGGGCTGTACTCCTTCGGCATCGGGGAGCACCACCGCGAGGAGTACTACGACTCCGCGCCGCCGGTGATCCTCGCCGCGGCCGCCGCGCGGACCTCCCGCATCCGGCTGGGCAGCGCGGTGACCGTGCTGAGCGCGGCCGACCCGGTGCGGGTGTTCCAGCAGTTCGCCACGCTCGACCTGATCTCCGGCGGGCGGATCGACCTGGTCGTCGGCCGCGGCTCGTTCACCGAGGCCTTTCCGTTGTTCGGCCTGTCGCTGGCCAACTACGACGAGCTGTTCGAGGAGAAGCTGGACCTGCTGCTGCGGATCCGCGAGTCCCCGACGGTCACCTGGTCCGGCCGGCACCGCCCCGCGCTGACCGGGCAGGGCGTCTATCCGCGGCCGGTGCAGGACCCGCTGCCGATCTGGGTCGGCGTGGGCGGCTCGCCGGAGTCCTTCGTGCGTGCCGGGCTGCTCGGGCTGCCGCTGATGGTGGCGATCATCGGCGGTGAGCCGCGCCAGTTCGCCGGGCTCGTCGACCTCTACCGCCGGGCCGGCGCGCACGCCGGGCACCCGCCCGAGGCGCTGCAGGTGGGCCTGCACGTCTTCGGGTTCGTCGCGGAGACCACGCAGGCCGCGGCCGACACCATCTATCCCGGCTGGCACGAGATGTTCACGAAGGTCTCCCGCGAGCGCGGGTTCCGGCCGCCGTCCCGGGCGCAGTTCGACGCCACCAGCGGGCCGGACGGCGCGTTCTTCATGGGCGATCCGGAGACCGTCGCGGCCAAGCTGGTGCGGATCTCCGGTCAGCTCGGCGGCGTCGACCGCGTCTCGATGCAGATGACCAACCCGCGCCTGGCGCACGCCGACCTGCTGCGCGGCATCGAGCTGCTGGGCACCGAGGTCGCGCTGCGGGTGGCCGGCGCCTGACCGGTCAGACGACGACCCAGTCGGCGTGCTTGCCGGCCCGCTGGTCGCCCGACGACCGCCGGCGCAGCCGCCGCTGCACCCACGGCAGCACGTGCTCGCGGTAGTAGCGCACCTCGGTGCGCAGCCGCCGCGGCGGCTCCGGCGCCGGGTCGACCACGTGCGCGGCCACGTCGGCGCCGAGGGCGCGCAGCACCAGCCCGGCGACCCGGCGGTGCCCGGCCTCGGCCAGGTGCAGCCGGTCGGCCGACCAGTAGCCGGGACGGCGGATCTCCTCGTCGGAGAAGCAGTCGACGAAGGTCAGCCCGTAGCGGTCGGCGAGCACGCCGATCCGGCGGGTCAGCGTGGCCGCCCGGCGGTGCACGGTGCGCCCGAACGGTAGCCGCTGCGACGGGTCGGGACCGGCCAGCAGGACCAGCTCCACGCCGGCCTCGGCGCAGCGGAGCACCGCCCGCTCGGTCAGCTCCACCAGCCGGGCCTCGTCGACGCCCGGCCGCAGCATGTCGTTGCCCCCGCCGTTGAGCGTGATGAGCGTGGGCGGCGGGTCCAGCGCCAGCGCGGTCTCCAGCTGGCCGGTCACGATCGGCTCGAGCAGCCGGCCGCGGACGGCGAGGTTGGCGTAGCGCACGTCCTCGCCGGTGGTCGCCGCCAGCCCCGCCGCGACGAGGTCGGCCCAGCCCCGGACGCTGCCGTCGGGGAGCTCGTCGCCGACCCCCTCGGTGAAGCTGTCGCCGATCGCCACGTACCGCACGGTGCTGCTCTCCTGACTGGTCCCGGGTCGCCCCCGCGAGGATAGGTGGGGCCGGGGGTTCGTCCCGCCCCGGGAGCGGGCACCACCCGACCGACGGTTTCCGACGGCACGGGAGGCAGGGCGATGACCGAGCAGCGCAGCGGGACGACGGGCGGCCCGCAGGACGAGGAGGGCTCGCACGCCAGCGTCGGCGGCGGGGTCGAGCAGGCCGGCGGCGGCCGCACCGACGCCGAGGTCGGCGTCGACGAGGCGATCGGGCAGGAGCCGGCCGACCCCGCGTGAGCCGCGGTTCCCGGTCCGGCCGGCCGCCGCACGCCCGTCCCATGTCGCGCACGGTCGTCACGGCGGCGTAACCGGCCGGCAGCGCGCCCTCCCCAGGATGGCGGGACCACCCGCCGTCCCGGAGGAGCCCCGTGACCGTCCCCGACCTGACCGCCTTCACCGACCTCGGCGTGCACACCCCCGCCGACGGGGTGGACGCCGCCGCCGCGTTCTACCGCCGCTGGGGCTTCGTCGTGCTGCGCGACGTGCTGCCCCCGGAGCTGGTCGACGCGATGGAGCGCGAGTGCGTCGCCGCGCAGCAGGGGGTGCTCGCGGGCGAGCTGGACCCCCGGTACGGCTCCACGCGCTACCTCGACGACGCCGGCAAGGCCGAGCGGTTCGTCAACTACGTCGAGTACGTGGAGGAGCTGGCGCCCAGCATCGGCCGGGCGCTGGCCACGCCGGCCCTCGCCGGGCTGGTGACCGCGCTGCTCGGCGAGGGGTTCTGGCCCAGCCGCAACGGCGTCGTCTACCAGGACGCCCGGCCCGGCCGCGAGTCCGGCTACACGCGGATCGGCTGGCACGCCGACTGGCAGGCGGTGCCGCACCTGGACATCTGGCCGGGCACCGCGTTCACCGTGCACATCGACGGCACCAGCCCGGCCAACGGCTTCCTCCGCGTGGTGCCGGGCAGCCACCTGTGGGCCACGCCGTCGCCGTTCGAGAACGTCAACGGCGCCGTCGTCCCCGAGGGGGCGCCGGCCGCCCGCGGCTACACCGACACGCCCCCGCCGCAGCCGATGCCGCTGGGCTTCGAGGCCATCCGGGGCGAGCTGCCGGTGTACGTCGAGCGCGGGGACGTGATCCTGCACGACGCCTACCTGTGGCACTCCGCGGCCCGCGCCACCGACGACGACACGATGCGCCGGCACGTCCGCGGTGGCTGGCACGGCGGCGACCCGGCGCTGCGCGACGTCGAGACCGGGTTCGTCAAGAACGCCGCGCGCTGAGCGGTCCGCCCGGCTCCCGACGGCGAGGAGCCGGGCGGCGCCCGGTCAGCGGGGGAGCGCGGCGTCGACCTCGTCGAGGAAACGCTGGCGCAGCGAGGCCGGCAGCCACGCCGTCTCGAAGGCGTTGCGGGCCAGCGTGGCGACCTCCTCCACGGTGAGCGGCGTCTCGGCGTGCACCCGCTCGTAGCACTCGCCGATGTAGCCCTCGAAGTAGGCGGGGTCGTCGGAGTGCACGCTGACCCGCACGCCGGCGTCCAGCAGCCGCTTGGTCGCGCCCTCCCACGCCGAGCCGCGCACGAAGCCGTTGGAGATGGGGCAGACGGTGAGCCCGATGCCGCGCTCGACGACCTCGGCCAGCAGTGCCGGGTCCTCCAGCACGTTGACGCCGTGGTCGATCCGGTCCACGCCGATGACGTCGAGCGCCTGGCGGATGTGGTCCAGCGTGCCCGGCTGGTCCAGGTCGCAGTGCATGGTGAGCAGGTAGCCCTCGGCGCGGGCCCGGGCGAAGACGGCCGAGAACTTCACCGGCGGGTTGCCGCGCTCGTCGGAGTCCAGGCCGACGCCGATGATCCAGTCCTTGTAGGGCAGCGACTCCATGAGCGTGGCCATGGCGTACTCGGCGGAGAAGTCGCGCAGGAAGCACATGATCAGCTCGGCGTGCAGGTCGAGGGTCCGGCGGGCGTCGACGACCGCCCGCCGCAGCCCGCGGACGACGGTGCCGAACGGCACGCCGCGCGAGGTGTGCGCCTGCGGATCGAAGAAGATCTCCGCGTAGCGGACATTCTGCGCCGCTGCACGGGTGAAGTACGCCGTCGCCAGGTCGTAGAAGTCCTGCTCGGTCTGCAGCACCTGCATGTTGCGGTAGTAGCCCACCAGGAAGCTGGCCAGGTCGGAGAACGGGCTCTCGCGGCGCATCTGCTCGGCGTCGGCGAACGGCAGCTCGATGCCGTTGCGCCGGGCCAGCTCGAACACCTGCTCGCCCTCGAGGGTGCCCTCGATGTGCAGGTGCAGCTCGCACTTGGGCACGGCCGCGACGAACGCCGACACGTCGGATCCGGAAGTCATGACGCGGAGTCTCCCGCCTGCCCGTTTCCCGGCTGTTGCCGTGCGGCCGCGACGACCTCGCGCAGCGTCTCGCCGTCCCGGGCCACCCAGGCCCGCCCGTCGTCGCCCAGCACGATCGGCCGCTGGATCAGCCGCGGATGCCCGGCCAGCACGCGGATCCACACCTCGGCATCCCGCGGCAGGTCGCGCAGGCCGAGCTCACGGGCCAGCGGCTCGGACATCCGGGTGATGTCCCAGGGCTGCAGGCCCAGCGCGGTGAGGGCGTCGCGCAGCTCGGCCTCGGTGGGCGGGTCGTCCAGGTAGCGGCGCAGGGTGACCGCGACGCCGGCCCCGGCCAGCTCGTCGCGGGCGGTGCGGCACTTGGAGCACGAGGGGTTGAACCAGACCTCCACGCCCCGACCCTAGGCGGCGCCCCGGCGGGGTAGGGAGCCGCCGTGGAGTGGCTCTCGGACCCGGGCTCCTGGGCGAGCCGGCTCGTGCTGACCCGCGGCCTGGCGCTGGTCTACCTGGTCGCCTTCGTCGCCGCGCTGCGCCAGTTCCGGCCGCTGATCGGCACCGACGGCATGCTGCCGGTGCCCCGCTTCCTCGCCCGGACCACGTTCCGGCGGGCACCCAGCCTGTTCCACCTGTACTGGTCCGACCGGTTCTTCGCCGCCGTCTGCTGGACCGGCATCGCCGGCTCGGCGGCGGCGCTGGCCGGGCTGGTCGACCGGTTGCCGCCGGCCGGGTGGATGGCGGTGTGGGCGCTGCTGTGGGCGCTCTACCTGTCGATCGTCAACGTCGGGCAGATCTGGTACGGCTTCGGCTGGGAGTCGCTGCTGGTGGAGGCGGGCTTCCTGGCCATCTTCCTCGGCCCGGCCGACGTCGCCCCGCCGGTGCTGGTGCTCTGGCTGGTCTGCTGGCTGCTGTTCCGGCTGGAGTTCGGCGCCGGGCTGATCAAGCTGCGCGGCGATCCGTGCTGGCGCGACCTGACCTGCCTGCGCTACCACCACGAGACCCAGCCGATGCCCGGCCCGCTCAGCCGGTGGTTCCACCTCCTCCCGCCGCGGCTGCACACCGTTGAGGCGCTGGCCAACCACGCCACGCAGCTGGTGGTCGTCTGGGCGCTGTTCGCGCCGCAGCCGGTGGCGACCGGCGCGGCCGCCGTGGTCCTCGTGACCCAGGGCTACCTGGTCATCAGCGGCAACTTCGCCTGGCTGAACTGGCTGACCCTCGTGCTGGCCACCGGGGTGGTCGACGGCCGGGTCTGGGAGGCGCTGCTCGGCCTGGATCCGCCGGCCCGGCTGTCCGCGCCGGCCTGGCACACCTGGCTGGTCGTCGTGGTCACCGCCGGGCTGCTGGTGCTCGGCTGGCGGCCGACCCGCAACCTGTTCTCGCGGCGGCAGGTGATGAACGCCAGCTTCGACCCGCTGCGCCTGGTCAACACCTACGGCGCCTTCGGCTCGGTCACCCGGGTGCGGCACGAGGTGGTCGTCGAGGGCACCGACGACCCGCGGCCCGGGCCCGACCGGGTCTGGCGGGAGTACGAGTTCCGCGGCAAGCCCGGTGACGTGCGCCGCCGTCCGCCGCAGGTCGCGCCCTACCACCTGCGGCTGGACTGGCTGATGTGGTTCGTGGCCATCGACCCCGGCTACGGAGGGCGCTGGCTGCGGCCGTTCCTCGAACGGCTGCTGGCCGGCGACCGCGCCACCCTGCGGCTGCTGCGCTCCTCGCCGTTCCCGCCCGAGGCCCCGCCGGTGGCCGTGCGGGTGTCGCTGTACCGCTACCGGTTCACCACCCGCGCCGAGAAGCGGGCCACCGGGGCGATCTGGTCGCGCACCCCGGAGGGCGTGCTGGTGGACCCGGTCACCATGGCCGACCTCCGCCCGCCGCACCGCTGAGGCCTCCCGCGCCCCACGGGTGACACGGGAGGGCAACGCGGCCGTGGCACTGTGGGTCCGTGTCGAACGCAGCGCCCGGCGCCGACCCCCTCACCGCGCCGCCCGGTCCCCAGGACGCCACCGCGCCCCGCAGCGCCGAGCACGCCCGCCTGGCCGAGTCGTCGGACATGTCCGCGCCGTGGCGCACCTGGGGCCCCTACCTCGCCGGCCGGCAGTGGGGCACCGTCCGCGAGGACTACTCCGAGGACGGCGACGCCTGGGCCTCCTTCCCGTTCGACCACGCCCACGCCCGCGCCTACCGCTGGGGTGAGGACGGCCTGGGCGGCATCTGCGACCGCTGGGGGTTCCTCAACTTCTCCGTCGCGCTGTGGAACGGCCGGGACCCGCTGCTCAAGGAGCGGCTGTTCGGGCTGACCAACGCCGAGGGCAACCACGGCGAGGACGCCAAGGAGTACTGGTGGGCCCTCGACGGCACGCCCACGCACTCCTGGATGCAGTGGCTGTACCGCTATCCCCAGGCGGAGTTCCCCTACCGGCAGCTGCGCGAGGAGAACGCCCGGCGCACGCGGCTGGACCGCGAGTACGAGCTGGCCGACACCGGCGTGCTGGACGAGGACCGCTTCTTCGACGTCCAGGTCACCTACGCCAAGGCCGCGCCGGACGACGTCTGCATCGTCGTCTCCGCCACCAACCACGGCCCCGACCCCGCGCCGCTGCACCTGCTGCCGCAGGTCTGGTTCCGCAACACCTGGTCGTGGGGCCGCGAGCACCGGCAGGGCCTGCTCACCCAGCTGCAGCCGCCGACCCTCACCGTCGGCGGCCTGGAGGCCGTCGAGGCCGAGCACGGCTTCCTCGGCCGCTACGTGCTCACCGCCGAGGGCGCGCCGCGGGTGCTGTGCTGCGAGAACGAGACCAACGCCGTCGCCCTGTTCGGCGCCGAGCGCAACGCCAGCCCCTATCCCAAGGACGGCATCAACCGCCGCGTCGTCCACGGGGACCGCTCGGCGGTCAACCCGTCGGACTCGGGCACCAAGGCCGCGTTCTGGTATCGGTGGGACGCCGTCGCGCCGGGGGAGACGGTCAGCGTGCGGCTCCGGCTGCGCCGCTCGGACCCCGACGACGATCTGTTCGGGGCGGAGTTCGACGCCGTCCTCGCCGCGCGCAAGGCCGAGGCCGACGACTTCTACGCCTCGGTCATCCACCCGAGCCTCTCCGACGAGGACCGGCACGTGGCCCGGCGGGCCTACGCCGGGCTGCTGTGGACCAAGCAGCTCTACCGCTACGACGTGTCCCAGTGGCTGGACGGCGACCCGGCCTCGCCCGCCCCGGAGGCCCGGCGCGCCCGCGGCCGGCGCAACACCGGCTGGCGCCACCTGGCCCTGGCCGACGTCATCTCCATGCCCGACGAGTGGGAGTACCCGTGGTTCGCCGCGTGGGACACCGCCTTCCACTGCATCCCGCTGGCGCACGTCGACCCGGACTTCGCCAAGGAGCAGCTCGTCCTCATGTGCCGCGAGTGGGCCATGCACCCCAACGGGCAGCTGCCGGCCTACGAGTGGGCCTTCGGCGACGTCAACCCGCCGGTGCACGCGTGGGCGGCCTGGCACGTGTACCGGATCGACGGCTACCGCGACCAGCAGTTCCTCATCCGGGTCTTCACCAAGCTGCTGATGAACTTCTCGTGGTGGGTCAACCGCAAGGACTCCGACGGCTCCAACCTCTTCGAGGGCGGGTTCCTCGGGATGGACAACATCGCGCTGTTCGACCGCTCGGCGCCGCTGCCGCCCGGACACCGGCTGGAGCAGTCCGACGCGACCAGCTGGATGGCGTTCTACTGCCAGCAGATGGCCAAGATCGCCCTCGAGCTGTCGCGTTTCGACCAGGCCTGGGACGGCACGGCGACGAAGTTCTTCGAGCACTTCCTCTCGATCGCCCAGGCGATGAACGCGTTCGGCTCGCACGAGGTGTCGCTCTGGCACGAGGACGACGGCTTCTTCTACGACGTCCTGGTCACCCCGGAGGGGACCGCGCACCCGCTGCGGATCCGCTCGATGGTCGGGCTCCTGCCGATCCTCGGCGTCACCGAGGTGCCCTCCTGGATCGGCCGGGACGTGCCGGACCTGGCCAACCAGCTGCGCTGGCTGCAGCGCCGCCGGCCGCACCTGATCGGGCCGCTGCGCAGCCGGTCGGCGCCCGAGGGCCGCAAGATGATCCTCTCCCTGGTCAGCAAGGAGCGGCTGGAGCGGATCCTGGAGCGGATGTTCGACCCGGGGGAGTTCCTCTCGCCCTACGGCATCCGCTCGCTGTCGAAGGCCACCGGCCAGGTGGTCGCGCGCTTCGGCGACCGCGAGTTCGGCATCGAGTACGAGCCGGGGGAGTCGCGCACCGGCCTGTTCGGCGGCAACTCCAACTGGCGCGGGCCGATCTGGTTCCCCGTCAACGTGCTGCTGGCCGACAAGCTGCGCACGCTCGGCCGGTTCTACGGCGACGAGTTCACCATCGAGATCCCCACCGGGTCCGGTAACCGCCGCACCCTCGTGGAGGCCGCGGACCTCATCGACGCCAGCCTCACCGCGCTGTTCCGCCCCGTCGACGGCCGGCGGCCGGCCGACGGGCAGCGGATCGAGGCCAGCGACTCGCCGCTGTGGCGCGAGCACCCCACGTTCTGCGAGTACTTCGACGGCGACACCGGCGAAGGACTGGGCGCCACCCACCAGACCGGCTGGACCGCGCTGGTCGCCCACCTGCTCAACCCGCGGCTGCCCCCGGACCCGCGGTTCTCCTGAGCGGGAGTCGAGCCGGCCCCGCGGCCGGAATCGCGCTCCTGGCACCTGACCGGGGGATACGAGCCGCGCTCGGCTCAAGACCGGGCTCCGGGTTCCCGATGGTCGATGGGGCCGCTCCCCGCGGCCGACCGATCCGAGGAGTACACCCCCATGCGTTCCCTGTCCCGCACCGCCGCCACGGTGGCCGTCGCCGCCACCACCGTCCTGGGCCTGTCGGCCTGTGGCGGCGGTTCCGTCGAGGAGTTCTGCGCGGTGTACGCCGCCATCGAAGACGCCGACGAGGCCCGGGCGCCGGAGCTGCTGGACGACCTCGCCGACGCCGCGCCGACCGACGAGCTCGAGGAGGCCGCGGAGACCCTCAAGGAGATCTACGAGGAGAGCGACGGCGGCGAGGAGGACGTGCCGGAGAGCCGGCAGGGCGAGTTCCTCGCCGCGCTCGGCACGATCGGCAACTACGCCGACGAGAACTGCGAGGGCGGCAGCGAGGAGTGAGGTCCGGGCGCCGCGCCCCCGATCCGGGGTGCGGCGCGCGGCCGAGCAGCAGGGCCCGGACACGACGGAGCCCCCGCGGTCGCCGACCGCGGGGGCTCCGTCGCGTTCCGGTGGCTGCCGGTCAGCGCAGGCCGGTCACTCCGACTTCTCCAGGGCCTCGGCGACCCGGCGGTGCGCCGTCCAGATCTCCTCCGGCAGGCCGGCGAAGGCCGAGAGGTGCTCCTCGCGGTGCGCCATCTCCTGCCGCCACCGCGCCACGTCGATCGTCAGCAGCTTCTCCAGGTCGCCGGGCCGCAGGTCGACGCCGTCCAGCTGGAGCTCCTCCGGCGTCGGCACGATCCCGACCGGGGTCTGCGTGCCGCTGACCTCGCCCGCCTTGAGCTGCATGAGCCACAGCAGGGCGCGCAGGTTGTCGCGGTACCCCGGCCACAGGAAGTGGCCGTCCTGCGGGTCGCGCTGGAACCAGTTCACGTGGGCGAACAGCGGCTTCTCGGTCGCCGCGCCGATGATCTTCAGCCAGAGCTCGGCGTAGCGGCCCTCCGGCACGGCCATGAACGGCCGCATCGACATCGGGTCGTAGCGCAGGACGCCCTCGGTGCCCTCGGCGGCGAAGGTGGCCTCCGCGCCCAGGGTGAGGCCGTCGTAGACGCCCTCGGGCACGTCGGTGATCGCGCGGATCAGCGGCTCGCGGTCCCGGGTGCGGCCGCCGAAGATGATCGCGTCGATCGGCACGCCCTTGGGGTTCTCGTAGTCCGGCGCGATGTTCGGCACGTTGGCCAGGGTCGTGGTGAACCGGCTGTTCGGGTGGGCCCACGGGGCACCCTGCTCGCCGGCCGGCCGCTCGCTGATGAGCGCGCCGGTCCAGTCCCGCCAGCCGTCGGTGTCGGCCGGCGGCTCGGGGGACTTGCCCTCCCACCAGACGTCCTGGGTCTTCTCGTTGTAGGCGACGTTGGTGAAGATCGTGCCGGTACCGGGGGCGATCGCCGCGACGGCGGTGGGGTTGGTCGCCTCGTTGGTGTCCTTGGCGACGCCGAAGACGCCGAACTCCGGGTTGATCGCGTAGATCTTCCCGTCCTCGGGGTCGACCCGCAGCCAGGCGATGTCGTCGCCGTAGAACTTCACGTGGTACCGGTCGCCGAGGGCGTCGGGCGCCAGCGTCATCGCCAGGTTGGTCTTGCCCGAGGCGCTCGGCATGCCGCCGCAGACGTGGTACGTGTGGCCGGTCTCCTTGTCCTCGATGCCCAGCAGCAGGAACTGCTCGGCGAGGAACTCCCCGGACCGCCAGCCGTCGTAGGCGCCCTGCCGCAGGCCGTGGGCGATCTTGCCGAGCAGCGCGTTGCCGCCGTAGGACGAGCCGTAGTGCAGGATCGTCCGCTCGTCGGCGACGGTGACGAAGTAGCGCTGGTCGTCCGGGGTGCCCTGGCCCAGGCTGTCGAGGTCGCCGGTGACGTGCACGCCGCGGACGAAGCTGTCGGGGTCGGCCAGGTCGTTGACGTACTCCACGCCGACCCGCGCCATGCGGATCATGTGCAGGACGACGGTGCGGGCGTCGGTGAGCTCCACGCCGGTGGCGTAGCCCTGCAGCGGGGAACCGGGCGGCGCCATCAGGTAGGGGACGACGTACATCGTCTTGCCCTCGGAGGCGCCGCGCATGCGCTCCTCCTGGATCGCGCGCATCTCGTCGGCCGGCCGCCAGTTGTTGTAGACGCCCTTGTCGGCGGGGTCGCTGGTGGCGACCACGGTGCGCTCCTCGGAGCGCGCGGTGTCCTTGGGGTGGCTGCGCGAGTAGTAGCGCCCCTCGCCGGCCGGGAGGATCTCGCCGGCCTGCAGCGCCTCCTGGACCAGTCGGGCGTCGTCGGAGGCGTTGACCACCTCGACCCGGGCGGCACCGGTGTGCTCGGCCCACTGCCGGACGAAGTCGCGCACGCGACCGTTCGTCAGTCCTGCTTCGTCGAGCACGGCGTCAACGGCGGCCACGACCCACCCTCTTCCTCGCGGGTTCCTCCTGCCACCGCGCCTCCCGGCGTGCGCGGTGCGGCCCGCTGGAGGGGGAACCTACCGAGTCGGCCGCGGGCGCATCGCACCCGAGGGGTCAGCGGGCCGTGCCCGCTCCGGAGGCCGGTCCCGACAGGGCCCGTCCGATGCCCCGGGCGGCGGCCATCAGCACCGGCACGGTGGCCGCCGCGCGGCCGTCGTTGGGCACGATGACCGACAGCGCGGCCACGACCTCCGACAGCCCGTTGCGCACCGGGACGGCGACCCCGGTGGCCTCCTCGTGGACGTGCCCGGCCAGCAGCGCGTAACCGCGCCGGCGGGCCTCGGCCAGCGCCGTCCGGACCTCTCCGGAGGTGGTCAGCGTGGCCGGGGTGCAGCGCTCCATGGGCCGGGTGAGCACCCTGTCGACGAGGTCGTCGGCAGCGGCGGCCAGCAGGACGTGCCCCGAGGAGGAGAGGTGGGCCGGCAGTCGCCCGGCGATCCGCGAGTAGTTGACCACCGCGTCGCGGGCGGTCAGCCGCTCGATGAACAGCACCTCCTCGCCGTCGAGGACGCCGAGCTGGGCGGAGTGGCCGACGACGGCGTGCACGTCCTCGAGGTAGGGCATCGCCGCGTCGCGCAGCGACAGCGTGGGCGAGGCCCGGGAGGCCAGCTCCCACAACCGCACGCCGACCCGCACCTCCCGGTCGGGGCCGCGCTCCAGCAGCCCGTGGGAGGCCAGCTCGGCGACCAGGCGGGACGCCGTGGCGATGGGCAGGCCGGTGCGCCGGCCGATCTCGGCGACGCCGAGCGTGGTGTCCTCCGGCGTGAAGGCCGCGACGATGCGCACGGCGCGGGCGATGGAGGTCTCCCCGGTGGCGGTGCGCGGCACGGGGGAAGTGTGCCAGCGGCTGTGGGCAGGGTCACCGGGGAACTCTCGTCCATTGGAACTCCGCTTCGCCGGTCCGGTGACCGGGCCCACGCTCCTGGCATGACGTACACCCTGACCGCCGCAGCCGGCCTGCTCCCGGCCGCCGGCCCGGCGGCGGCCGCGACGCTGCGGGTCGCCGGCAAGCAGCAGGTCGCCGAGGACGTGCTCACCCTGGAGCTCGCCTCGCCCTCCGGCGGCCGGTTGCGCGACTGGGCGCCCGGCGCGCACGTCGACCTCGCGCTGCCCAACGGCCTGACCCGGCAGTACTCGCTGTGCGGCGACCGGTTCGACCCGACGGTCTACCGGGTCGGGGTGCTCCGGGAGGCCGCTGGACGCGGCGGGTCGGCCTACGTGCACGACGAGCTGCAGGTCGGCGACCTCGTCGGCGTCGGCGGTCCGCGCAACAACTTCCCGCTGGTGCCGTCGGACTCCTACCTGTTCGTCGCCGGAGGGATCGGCATCACGCCGCTGCTGCCGATGCTGCGCCAGGCCGACCTGCTGGGTGCCGACTGGCGGCTGCTGTACGGCGGCCAGCGGCGGGCGTCGATGGCCTTCCTGGACGAGCTGGCCGGCCACGGCGACCGGGTGCAGGTGGTGCCGCAGGACGAGCAGGGGCTGCTCGACCTGCCCGCCTTCCTGGGCCCGCCCCGCGAGGGGGTGCGGATCTACTCCTGCGGGCCCGCCCCGCTGCTGGCCGCCATGGAGGCCGCCTGCGCCGGCTGGCCGCCGTACACGCTGCGCACCGAGCGCTTCGTCGCCGGCGAGCTGGGTGCCCCGGCCCGGACGACGCCGTTCGAGGTGGAGCTGGCCCGCAGCGGCCGCACCGTGACCGTGCCGCCGGAGCGGACCGTCCTCGAGGCGCTCGGCGCCGCCGGCGTCGAGGTGCTGTCCTCCTGCCGGCAGGGCACCTGCGGCACCTGCGAGACCACCGTCCTGGCCGGCGAGCCCGACCACCGGGACGCGCTGCTCGACGACGCCGGGCGCGCCGCCGACGACTGCATGTACGTCTGCGTCTCCCGGGCGCGCAGCGACCGGCTCGTCCTGGATCTCTGAGACGCCCACACGCGAACCCCCGACGTCCCCGACCGGGAAGGCACGCCCGTGACCACCACCGCCCCGTCCGCCCCTCCGCTGCCCGTCGACGACAGCGACCCGTTCGCCCACGACGTGCTGGAGGACCCCCTCCCGCTGCACGCCGCGCTGCGCGACGCCGGCCCGCTGGTCTACCTCTCCCGGTACGACGTGCACGCCCTGGCCCGCCACGCGGAGGTGCACGCCGCCCTCGTGGACTGGCAGGCGTTCTCCTCGGCCGCGGGGGTCGGGCTGGCCAACTTCCGCTTCGAGGAGCCCTGGCGGCCGCCGTCCCTCCTGCTGGAGGCCGACCCGCCCCGGCACGACGCGCCCCGCCGGGTGCTGACCTCGGTGCTCGGCCCGCGGGCGCTGCGCCGGCTGCGGGAGCGCTGGCTGGCCGACGCCGAGGACCTGGTGGACACCGTGCTGGCGGCCGGCGACGAGTTCGACGGCGTCCCCGCGCTGGCCGAGGCCTTCCCACTGCGGGTCTTCCCCGACGCCGTCGGGCTGCCGCAGGAGGGGCGGGAGAACCTGCTGCCCTACGGCGACCACGCGTTCAACGCGTTCGGCCCGCCCAACGACCTGGTCGCCAAGGGCGCGCCGCGCGTGGCCGAGCTGTCGGGCTGGGTCGCCGCCCAGTGCGCCCGCGAGGTGCTCGCCGAGGACGGCTTCGGCGCGCAGATCTGGGCCGCCGCCGACCGCGGCGAGATCACCCACGCGCAGGCGCCGCTGGTCGTCCGCTCGCTGCTCACCGCCGGCGTCGACACCACCGTGCACGGCATCTCCGCCTGCCTGTACGCCTTCGCCACGCACCCCGACCAGTGGCAGCGGCTGCGCGCCGAGCCGGCCCTGGCCCGGGTCGCCTTCGACGAGGCGGTGCGCTGGGAGTCGCCGGTGCAGACCTTCTTCCGGACGGCGACCCGCGACGTCCGGATCGGCGACCACGTGGTGCCGGACGGCGGCAAGATCCTGATGTTCCTGGCCGCGGCCAACCGCGATCCGCGCCGGTGGGCCGACCCCGACGCCTTCGACCTGTCCCGCGACCCCTCCGGCCACGTCGGCTTCGGCATGGGGCTGCACCAGTGCGTGGGCCAGCACGTGGCCCGGCTGGAGGCCGAGGCGGTGCTCACCGCGCTCGCCCGCCGGGTCGAGTCGCTCGAGCTCGCCGGGCCGACCCGGCGGCATCACAACAACACCCTGCGGGCCTGGGAGAGCATCCCGGTGCGGCTGCGGGTCGCCTGACCCCCGGGGCTGCCAGCATGCGGGCATGACCGCGCCGCACCCGTCCCCGGCCGACACCGCCTTCCCCTGGGCGGACTCGCAGCAGGCGTTCGCCGACGCCGCGGGCGCCTTCGTCCGCGCCGTCGGGTCGGTCGGGGACCGCTGGTCGGCGCCAGGGCTGGGGGAGTGGGACGTGCGGGCCCTCGTGGGGCACACCAGCCGCTCGCTGCTGACCGTCGAGGAGTACCTCGGCCGGCCGGCGGCCGCGGTCGAGGTCGGCTCCGCCGCCGGATACGTGCGGGCCACCCGCGTGATGGCGGCCGGTCCCGGGGTGGCCGACCGCGGCCGGCAGGCCGGGACGGCGCTGGGGGCCGACCCCGCGGCCGCGGTGGCCGGGCTCGCGGCCCGGGTGCTGCCGCTGGTGGCGGCCGCGGACGGCGGGCAGCTGCTGACCACCGTCGCCGGCGGCATGCGGCTGGCCGACTACCTGCCCACCCGCACCCTCGAGCTGGTCGTGCACACCGCGGATCTCGCCACGGCGCTCGGCCGGCCGGCGCAGCTGCCCCCGGCAGCGGCGCGCCAGGCGCTCGCGGTCGTCGCCGACCTGGCGGTGGACGGCGAGCAGGCCGCACCGCTCCTGCTCGCCGCCACCGGCCGCGCCGGACTGCCGGCGGGCTTCTCCGTGCTCTGAGACCGGCTCAGCCGCGCTTCAGCTCCGCGAAGGTGTCGGCCACCCAGTCGGCGATCCAGGTGCTGACGAAGGGCAGGTGGTCCAGGCCGATGTGCTCGGTCGCGCCCTCCTCGGGCGTGAACACGCGCAGCTCGCGCTTGGGGGAGTTGACCGCCTGGTCGTAGGAGCGGTGGGCGTACTCCAGCGGGATCTGCCGGTCGTTGGCGCCGTGCGCGATGAGGAAGGGCACGGTGATGTTCTCGACGACGCCGTCCAGGTGCACCTGGTCGGCGAAGTCGAGGAAGGCGTCGAGGTCGTTCTCGTCGCCGGGCTGGCCCCACACCCACAGCACGTGCGACCAGTAGTGCGGCACCGGGCGCTCGCCCTCGCGCTCCTTGCGGCGGCGCTGCACCGCGCCCCAGTTGTGGTTGGCACCCCAGGCCACGCACAGCGCCAGGCGCTTCTCGAACGCCGCGGCGCGGGGGGAGTAGTAGCCGCCCAGGGACCAGCCGACGATGCCGATGCGCGCGGCGTCGACGTCGTCCCGCGTCTCCAGGTAGTCGACGCACGCGCCGGCCCAGACCTCGGTGTCGACGCGGGCGGGCAGGCCCTGCAGCCGCAGCGCCTCGCCGGTGCCGGGCTGGTCGAGCATCAGGCAGGAGATGCCGCGGGCGGCCAGCTCCGCCCAGTGGTTCGACGCGTACATGTGCTCCTTGGTGGAGTCCAGGCCGTTGACCAGGATCACCACCGGAGCGGGGCCGTCGGCGGTGGCCGGGGCCTGGGAGAAGTAGGCCGGCAGGGTGGTGCCCTCGTAGGGCACCGCGACCCGGGAGACGTCCGGGCTGTGCAGGTCGAACGCCTTCTGGGTCAGCTCGAGCAGCCGCTTGTAGGTGGGGATCCGGTTCGGATCGGAGTGGGCCAGCATCCGCTCGGCCTGGGCCAGGTAGTTGCTGGCGCGGAAGTACAGCTGGCCGGCGGTGCGGGTGTGCCCCGCCTTCTCCGCCTCCTCGGCCTGCCCGACCAGCTGGTCGGTCAGCGCCGTCCACGCGCGCAGGAACGCCGGGGTACCGGCGTCCTCGGCGCCGGCACCCCCGCCGGCCAGCGCCTCCTTGATCGGCCGGCAGGCCCGGTCGACCTCGTCGATCAGGCCACCGCTGTTGAGCGTGGCCACCACGCTGAGGTTGTAGGTGTAGGGGCCGTCGGGGAAGTACTCGAACACTGCAGGGTTCCTCTCGCGGTGGATCTCTAGGGAGCGGCGCGGACGGCGTCGCTGATGCTCTTCACGCCCCCGTGGGCGGTCATGCCGCCGTCGACGGGGATCTCGGCGCCGCTGATGAACGACGCCTCGTCGCTGACGAGGAAGACGACCAGCGGCGCCACCTCCTCGACCGTCCCGGTGCGGCCCAGCGGCGTCTCGGCGACGTTGGCGGCGCGGAACGCCGGTGCCGCCGAGGCGGTCATCGGCGTCTCGATGTAGCCGGGGTGGATCGTGTTGACCCGGATGCCGCGCGGGCCGAGCTCCAGGCAGGCGGCCTTGGCCAGGCCGCGCAGCGCCCACTTGGACGCCGTGTAGGCGACCGGGTAGTGGCCGGTCAGCGCGGCGACCGAGCCGACGACGACGACCGACCCGCCGCCGGTCATCAGCGGGGTGAGCGCCTGGATGCCCAGCAGGGTGCCGGTCACGTTGACCTCGGTGGTACGGGCGAGGTCGGCGGGATCGAGGTCGGCCAACCGGGCCCGCCAGGTGATCCCGGCGTTGGCCACGAGCCCGTCCAGCCGTCCGTGCCGCTCGCGCAGGTCGGCGGCGATCCGGGCCCAGCCGGCGGCGTCGGTGACGTCCAGACGGCAGTACTCGACCCCGGGGAGGGCCTCGGCGGGCTCCTCCCCGAGGTCGAGGGCCACCACGGTCGCGCCCTCGGCGGCCAGCAGCCGCGCCTCGGCGGCACCCTGACCCCGGCCGGCGCCGGTGACGACGACGACCTTGCCGCGGACGCGAGCCATCAGCGGGCGCGGGTACGGGCGCGCGACCGCTTGCGTGCCGGCAGGACCGGCGGCAGCTCCCGGCCGGGCACGACGCGGTTGCGGATCGTGCCGATGCCCTCGACGGTCATCTCGACCACGTCGCCGGGCTGCAGCGGAGGCGGCGCGGACCCGCCCCGGGTGTTCCAGAGCTCGGCGAGGCAGCCGCCGTTGCCGCAGGTGCCCGAGCCCAGCACGTCGCCGGCGCGGACCTCGGTGCCGCGGGAGGCGTAGGAGATCAGCTCCTCGAACGGCCAGCCCATGTTGGACAGCAGGTCGCGCCCGACCTCCGTGCCGTTCACGCTCACGCTGAGCTCGAGACCCAGGAACCCCTCGTCGTCGCGGTAGGGCTCGAGCTCGTCGGCGGTCACCAGCCACGGGCCCAGCGTGGTGGCGGAGTCCTTGCCCTTCGCCGGGCCGAGCCGGACGGCCATCTCCCGCCACTGCAGGTCGCGGGCGGACCAGTCGTTGAGCACGGTGTAGCCGAAGACGTGGTCGCGGGCCTGCTCCGGCGTCAGCGAGGCGCCGTCCTTCCCGACGACGACGGCGACCTCGAGCTCGAAGTCGAACCGCTGCGACCCCGGGGGGACGGCGACGTCGTCGTGCGCGCCGAGCAGCGCGTAGGGGTTGGTGAAGTAGAACGTCGGTGCCTCGTACCACTCCGGCGCCACGCCCTCGCCGCTCGGCGCGACCATGGCCTCGACGTGCTCCTCGAACGCGACGAAGTCGCGCACCGTCGGCGCCGCCAGCGGCGGCAGCAGCCGCACCGACTCCACCGGCACCGCGGGCCCGCTCAGCGCCCCGGCGCCGGCCTCCAGCGCGGCGGGCAGGCCTGCGCGCACGAGGTCGAGCACCGTCGTCCCCTCCGGGAGGGCGTGCAGGCCGGTGTCGCTGACGACGCCGGCCCGCACCGCGCCCCCGGACTCCCAGGTGGCGAACCGCATCAGACCGGCGGGGCCACGAACAGGCCCTTGTCCGGGTCGTTGAATGAGCGGCTGGCCACGAACTCGTTCATCGCGTTGGCGGTGCCCCACTGGTCGGAGACCTCGGGCTGGGTGAAGTCGTACACGTGCGGGTGCCAGGTGTCCTCGTCGAGGACCTCCAGCTCGGTCGTGTACTCGACGGTGTTGCCGTGCGGGTCGAGGAAGTAGCTGAAGGTGTTGTTGCCGGCCATGTGCCGGCCCGGGCCCCAGATCTTCTCGACGCCGGCGCGCAGCAGCCGGCCGGTGCCGCGCATGTACTCGTCGATGCCGCGCATCTCGAAGCTGGCGTGGTGCAGCGACGGGTGCGGACCCCGGGCGATCGCCAGGCTGTGGTGCCAGCTGTTGATCCGCATGAACCACATCATGTTGCCCATGCGGGGGTGCATCAGCGTGTCCGACAGGGCGAAGGCCAGGTGCTTCTCGTAGAAGGCCCGGGTGCCCTCGGGGTCGGCCGAGTTGATCACCACGTGCGACAGCCGCACGGGGATCGACTCGCCCTCCTCGATGGTGCGGTGCTGCCGGACGGCGACGTCCGAGCTGATCTCGACGGTGCGGCCCTCGTTGTCGAAGAACCGGAAGCCGTAGCCGCCGCCGGGGGTCTGCAGGTCGCCGGGCTCGCTGACCAGCTGCACGCCGTCCGCGGCCAGCTGTCCGGCCAGGGTGTCGACGTCGGCGGCGTCCTTCGCGCCGAAGGCGATCAGGTCGATCCGCTTGTCGGTGGCCTCGCGCAGCCGGACGACGTACTGCTCCGGGCTGCCCTCGGCGGCGAGGAAGGCCAGGCCCGAGTCGCTGTGCTCGGCCGTGAGGCCCCAGGTGCCGGTGTAGAAGTCGAGCTGCTTGCCGAAGTCGGGCACCGCGAGGTCGACGTGCCGCAGGTGGGTGATCAGGCGCTGAGGGGGCATGGTCGTCTCCTTGGTCCTACGCGGGCTGGCTGGTGAGCATGGCGATCGAGCGCATGAGGCTCGGGATGTCGCCCTGGACGTGGTCGAGCTGCCACTGGGCGAGCTGGTTGGAGGCCTCGACGACGGTCCTGGCCCGCTCGTAGCGGCGGGTGTGGAAGGCCTGCCAGAGGTCGTCGTCGAGGACGTCGCGCTCGGTGAGCAGCTCGGTGAGGACGACGGCGTCCTCCAGGGCCATGGCGCCGCCCTGGGCGATGGTGGGCGGGCAGGTGTGCGCGGCGTCACCGATGAGCACGACCCGGCCCCGGTTCCAGGGCTGGTCGAGCACGTGGGTCTCGAACCAGGTGTAGTTGACGCGGGAGGGGTCGGTCAGGGTCTCGCGGATCTCGTCCCACGGGCCGTGGTAGGCCTGCGACAGGTCCCGCATCGTGGCCAGCTGCTCCTCGGGGGACAGGCCGCTGCGGTCCTGGGCGTCCTCGACGATGTAGGCGTAGAGCGAGTCCTCGCCGGTGGGGCAGTAGCCGGCGATGTAGGACGGGCCGCCGTAGTAGAGGTCGGTGCGGGTGACGCTGGCCGGGCGGGGGCCGAAGGCCCGCCAGATGCCCATGCCGACCGACCGCGTCTCGAGGTTGACGCCCAGCGCCCGCCGCGTCCACGACCGGACGCCGTCGGCGCCGACCACCAGGTCGTAGCGACCGGTCGAGCCGTCGGAGAAGGTGACGTCGACGCCGGCCTCGTCCTGCGCCAGCTCGGTGAACGTGGTGCCCAGGCGCACCTTGACGCCGACCGCGGTGGCCCGGTCGACGAGGATGCGGGCCAGCTCGGGACGGGGCATGCCCATCGCGGCGGGGAGGTCCGGGCCGCCGGTCTTGGCGTCCGGGATCTCGGCGACGACGCTGCCGTGCGGGTCCGGCGCCCGGATGCCGGTGACGTCGAAGGCGTAGCCGGCCGCCTGCACCTGGTCCCAGACGCCGAGGGAGCGCAGCTCGCGCAGCGCGTTGCCCTGCAGCGTGATGCCCGAGCCGAGCGCGGCGACCTCGGGCTTGATCTCGACCAGGTCGACGGCCACGCCACGGGCGGCGAGGTGGATGGCGGTGGCGGCGCCGGCGAGGCCGGCCCCCACCACCAGGACGCTGTTCACTGCGGGCATCGGTGGCTCCTTCGTCACTTGACCGCGAGGGGGTTGACCGGGGCGCCGACGGCGCCGGTCACGGGGAGGGGGGCCGCGGCGAGGAAGAACTCGTAGCGCCCGTCGGCCGCGCAGTCGGCGGCCAGGGCGTCGAGGTCCCACATCTCGCCGATGAACAGGCCCATGTTGGGGATGGCGACCTGGTGCAGGGGCTGGAAGGCGACGTCGAACTCGTTGGGCCGCACCTCGAAGCCCCAGGTGTCGGTGGCGATGCCGGCGATCTCGCTGCGGTGCAGCCAGTCGGCGGTGGTGAACGACAGGCCGGGGGAGTGGCCGCCGGCGTAGTCGCCCCAGCCGCGGCCCTCGGCGATGTCCCGGCGGGCGCGGGTGAGCCGGCCGGTGCGCACGACGACGAGGTCGCCGCGGCCGACGTGGGAGGTGCCGCCCTGGGCGGCGATCGTGGCGTCGAGGTGCTCGGCGGTGATGGCGAAGCCGTCGGGGAGCTCGCCGTCGGTGCCGATCGCCCGGCCGACGTCGAGCAGCACGCCGCGGCCGGCGAAGCGCGCGGCGGTGGTCTCGATGCCGGTGACCTTGTCGCCGTCGCTGGTCACCACGTCGCCGGCGCGGCGGCCGTTCCAGGCCATGCCGTGGTCGAAGATGTGGCCGAGGCCGTCCCACTGGGTCGAGGCCTGCAGCGGCATGGCGATGACGTCGTCGGCGCCGCCGAGGCCGTGCGGGAAGCCCTGCACGCCGCGCTCGGCGTCGGTGCCGGTGTCCAGCATCGTGTGCACCGGGTTGGTCCGCCGCCGCCAGCCCTTCTGCGGGCCGTCCATGTCGAAGGACTGCGACAGCGAGAAGCTCACCCCGCGCCGGATGCAGGCCGCGCCCTCGAGGCGCTTGGCCTCGTCGAGGAAGTTCAGCGTGCCCAGCACGTCGTCGGCACCCCAGCGGCCCCAGTTCGAGCACCGCTGCGCGGCGGCGGCGATGGCGCCCTCCGGATCGGAGCGGTCGAGCCGGTCGGCGGCGGGCCGGGATGGAGCAGGCAGCACGTCGGGTCCTCCTCGAAGCGACGTGCACCACAGTCCCGGGCGGTGGCCTATCACGGAAGAGGCAATCGATGATGGGTGTCATCAATGCCGTCGATACCCTCGGCCGGTGAACCTGAGCAACCTCGACCTCAACCTGCTGGTCTCCCTCGACGCCCTGCTCGAGCAGCGCAGCGTCACCCGGGCGGCGCAGCAGCTAGGGCTCAGCCAGCCCGCGCTGTCGGCGTCGCTGGCGAGGTTGCGCCGGCACTTCGGGGACGAGCTGCTCTCCCGGGTCGGCAACGCCTACCGGCTCACCCCGCTGGCGGCCCAGCTCCGCCCGCGCGTCCGGCTGGCGCTGGACGGGGTGGAGCGGGTGTTCACCGCGCAGCCGGACTTCGACCCCGCCGAGTCGACGCGCGAGTTCTCCGTCCTGCTCAGCGACTACGGCTGCGCCGTCCTCGGCGACACGCTGGCCCAGCTGCTGGCCGAGGAGGCCCCCGGCGCCCGGCTGCGCCTCCTGCACAACACGCCCGATGCCGTCGACCAGGTGCAGGAGACGCTGCTCAACCGCGACCTCCTGGTGCTCCCGCACGGCTTCATCAGCGACCTGCCGCACGCCGACCTGCACCAGGACCGGTGGGTGCTCGTCGTGTCCGCCGACAACCCGGTGGTGGGAGAGGAGGTGACCGTCGAGCACCTGGAGTCGCTCCCGTGGGTCGCCACCTACCACGGGCCGACGGCCTCCACGCCCGCCGCCCGGCAGATGCGGATGCTCGGCATCGAGCCGCGGGTCCAGGTGGTCACCGAGAGCTTCCTCACGGTGCCCGGTCTGGTCGCCGGCAGCGGCCGCATCGCCTTGCTCCAGGAGCGGCTGGTGCGGTCGCTGCCGCTGGACGCCGGCGTGCGGGCGCTGCCCCTCCCGTTCGACGCCGGACCGCTGATGGAGGCGATGTGGTGGCACCCGGTGCACGACGGCGACCCCGAGCACCGGTTCTTCCGCGACCTCGTCACGCGGGCCGCGCGGCAGGCGACCGAGCCGCTCGCACCCTGACCCCGGATACACCGCCCGCCCGCGCGGCGACCGCCGCGACACGCATCACGCTGACGAAACGCCGGTCTCCGATTGTCACGAGTCCATAACGACGACTACCGTGTCGGCGTCCGACCGGTCGTCACGACCCCTGCCGGGGGAGTCCGGGCGGACGCCGCCGAGTCGCCCTCCGGGGCGAGCCGGGGACCCACCGCACCACTGGGGTGAATCCCGCGTCGCAGGACCTCGCGTCCCGCGCCGGGTAGGGCTGCTTCCCGCCCGAACCCGTCAGCTGACTCGGTAGGCGGCCTTCTGGGAGAAACGGAGAGCCGCCCGATGGCGCGCCCTGCCACTGCTGCACGTCCTCGATCGACCCGGCACTGCCGGCCCCTGGTGCGCCCGCGGATCTGACCGCCGGCCGGGCCCGTCCCCGCCGCCGCCGTCCCCGCACCCATCCCACGGCCCCCGCGCCCCTGGCGCCGCCGTGCCCGCACCGCTCGGAGCACCCCCCTCGATGGATCCCCGTACGACCACGTCCGGCCACGCCGCCGGCCGCCGCACCCGCACCGCCCGCCGCCGCGTCCTCGCCGGCCGCCGTCCCGGTCTCCTGCTGGGGGTCGCCGTCGCCGGCGCCGTCCTCGGCAACGTCGTCCTCGGCGTCGACCCCGGAGCGCAGGCCGAGGCCGGCGCGTCGGAGACCGTGAGCGTCGCCCAAGCCCTCGGCCTCAGCGCCCAGAGCGGTCCCGTCGACGTCACCGAGAACCTCCAGCCGCTGGAGGACCTCGCGGCCAGCCGCAGCACCCGCGAGGCCGAGGAGGCCGCCGCGCAGCAGGCGCAGGCCGCCGCCGACCAGGCCGCCCTCGACGCACAGCGGGCCGCGGCCGAGGCCGCCGCCCGCGCCGAGGCGGAGGCCGCCGCGGCTGCGGCCGCGGCCGCGGAGGCCGCCGCGGCGGCCGAGGCGGCCGCCGAGGAGGAGTCCTCCTCCGGCGGCTCCGGCTCCTCTGGCGGCTCCGGCGGCGGCGGGGCGTCGGCCAGCACCGCGGCCACCTCGGTCGCGCAGATCCGCAACACCGCCGGACCGGTGTCGTCGCGGGTGCAGGCGGCCGCCGACGCCGTGGTGAGCAACGTGCCCGGCGCCGGGGGCATCACCCTCGGCGGCACCCGCGCCAGCGCCACCGACCCGGACGGGCACCCGTCGGGGAACGCGCTGGACTACATGGTCATGTCCGACGCCGCGCTCGGCGACGCGATCGTGGCGTACCACATCGCGCACTGGGACGAGCTCGGCGTGGCCTACATCATCTGGGAGCAGCGGATCCTCCAGTCCCCGGGCGGCTCCTGGTCGACCATGGAGGACAGGGGCGGCGTGACCGCGAACCACTTCGACCACGTCCACGTCAACTACCGGTGAGCGCGGGCGGTCCGGGCCGCCGTAGCGTCAGCGGCGTGGCACGCGAGTACGACGACGGCGAGGACGACCGCGCTCGGGACGGCGCACCGCCGGCCCCGGAGATCCCCTCCCTGGCCTCCCTGCGGTCGCCGGCCCGCCGTTCGGCGCTCGACCTGCTGGTGCCCGAGCGGCCGGCCGGCCCGCCGGCGCGACCGGCGCGGCCGGCGCCCCGGCCGCCGGAGT
This sequence comes from Blastococcus sp. SYSU D00820, assembly GCF_054050695.1. Lineage (NCBI taxonomy): Bacteria > Bacillati > Actinomycetota > Actinomycetes > Geodermatophilales > Geodermatophilaceae > Blastococcus > Blastococcus sp. SYSU D00820. The sequence goes on along the minus strand of NZ_JBJGZW010000013.1, from coordinate 73,970 downwards.
ACGCCGACCTGCTGCTGCTCGGCCGCGTGGTCGTCCGCTCGCTCGCCGGGCTGCCCGGCCGCTGCCTCCGGCGGCTGCTGACCCGCTGACGGTCCGCCCGTCCCGCTCCTCCTCGGCCCGACCCGCGCCTCCCGGCGCCGGTCGGGCCGAGTGCTGTCCGGGCACCGCGCGCCGCGATCCGGCCCGCCACCTCGGCGATCAGGTAACAGAACGGTCAGCGTCGTTGACGCCGCTCTCGTGATCCACCTAACATCCGGCGGCAACCAAGCACTTGCTTGGGAGCACGCCGGCTGCCTTCCAGACGGCGGTTCCGCACGCGTACGGGCACCACCCCCATCCGACCGGCCACACCCCGAGGAAGTGGTATGCGGACATCCCGGACCCGAATCGCCGCCGTGACGGCGGCCGCCTCGCTCGCCCTGGCGACCGCCGCCTGCGGCGGTGGCGACGACGAGCCCAACCGCCCCGAGGCCAACGCCGAGCTGACCGGGGAGCCGATCATCATCGGCCTCGACGAGGACAGCACCGGCCCCGGCGCCTCCTACAGCGTCATCGCCGGCAACGCGATCCGTGCGGCGATCGACCAGCTCAACGCCACCGACGGCATCCTCGGCCGCCCGGTCGAGCTCGTGGTGGAGAACGACGAGAGCGACCCCACCAAGACGCCCTCGATCGTGCGCAAGCTGATCGACCAGAACCCGGCGTTCCTCATCCTGCAGAGCTCCGGCGCGGCGATCGCTCAGGCCAAGCCGGTCGTCCAGCAGGCCGGGATCCCGGCGATCGCGCCGACGTCGATCTCCCAGTCGGTCGCGCTGCCGCCCGACGCGGACTTCACCTACACCCTGGCCAATCCGCTCAACGACTTCGTCGAGACCTACTGCGGCGCCTTCGAGGAGGCCGGCATCGAGACCCTCGCCGTCCTTTCCGACGCCTCGCCGACGATCGACGGCGTCAACGGCCTGCTGCTGCCCGGTCTCGGCGAGTGCGTGGAGTTGATCGCCGAGGAGGAGGCGCCGGTCGACACGTCCGACCTCAGCGCCCAGGTCGCCCGGATCGAGGACGCCGGCCCCGACGCGGTGCTGGTCTCCAGCGTCGGCGGCAACTTCGAGGTGCTCGCACACAACACGCTGTTCGAGCAGCTGCCCGACGTCCAGCGGTTCTCGCTGGCCTCGATCGGCAACCAGGCTGCGTCGTGGGAGCTGGCCAACCCCGGCGCTCTCGAGGGTCTGGTCTTCATGGGTTCGCTGGATCCCGACAACGAGCGGACGGCGGAGCTGCAGGAGACCCTGCGCGAGGCCTACGGCGACGACGAGTTCCAGGTGTCGGCCTACGACGCGAACGGCTGGGACACCGTCATGCTGATCAAGCAGGCCATCGAGGCCGCGGGCACGGACGAGCCGCTCGCCGTCCGCGACGCGCTGAACCAGATCACCGGGTACGAGGCGTCGTTCGGCCAGCCGGGCTTCACGCTGTCCTTCGCCCCGGACAAGCACCTCGGTGCCGACGGACTCTGCGGGCTGGTCCTCACCGTGTTCGGCGAGGACAACCGCCCGGCCGGTGCGTGGGAGACCTACCAGCCCCCGTGCGACTGACCTCGTCGTCCGACCGACCGGGTCGGGCCGTCCGCGGCCCGGCCCGGTCCCCGAGGGGAGAACGATGAGCGACCCCCAGCTCTGGCTGTCGGCACTGGAGATCGGCTGCTTCTTCGGCCTGATCGCGCTGGGATACCAGCTGATCCTCGTCGGCGCCGGCTTCTTCAACTTCGCGCTCGGGCCCTACGCCATGGTGGCGGGCCTGGGCACCTCCTACCTCGTCATCCGCGAGGACATGGACGTCTGGCTCGGCGTGCTCTGCGGCCTGCTGATGGCCGTGGGCCTGGCCGTGGTCACCGAGCTGCTGATCGTGCGTCCGGTGCAGGCCAAGTCCGGGTCCGGCGAACTGCCGGCCCTGGTCGCCGTCGCCGCGGTGCTCTTCGCCATCCAGCAGGCGGCGGGTGCGGTGTTCGGCCGCGTCTCGCTGCCCGGCCAGCGGCTGCTCGACGTCCCGCCGTGGCGGTTCGGGGAGGTCGTGCTCAACGGCTCGACCGCCCTGCTGCTGGGCACGACCGTCGTGGTGTTCGTCCTGGTCGGGCTGTGGGTGAAGCTCACGGTGACCGGCCGGCTGCTGCGCGCCGTCGGCGACAACCCGCGCGCGGCCGGCCTGCTCGGGCTGCCCGTCGGGCGGGTGCGCCTGGTGGCGTTCATCCTGGGCGGCCTGATCGCGGGCATCGCCGGCATCCTGTTCGCGCCCAAGGCCGGGGTGAGCTTCACCAGCGGCCTGAGCTGGACGCTGGTCGGCTTCCTGGCCCTCGTCATCGGCGGCACCGGCCGGATCTGGGCCCCGCTGGTCGGCGGCCTGGTGCTCGGCGCGGTGCAGGTCTTCACGCCCTTCTACCTCGCCGAGCTGGGCCCGCAGACGGTCATCCTGGTGCTCGGCCTGGTCTTCTTCGCCTTCAAGCCCGAGGGCATCTTCGTCCGGAGGGTGCGCGCATGACCGCCTCCACTGAGCGGGCGGCGCCCGGGGCCACCGACGTCCCCGGGCCCCGCCGTCCCGGCCGCGTGATCGACCGCGGCCCCGACATCTGGCCGCCGCTGATCGCCGCCGCCTGCACCGTCGCGGTGCTGGTGTGGGCGCACGGCAGCGACTACAAGGCCGACCTCGTCGTCCTGGCCTGCACCTACGCGCTGATCGCGCTGGGCATGTACATCCCGTTCGTGCTGGCCGGGTCGCTGTCGCTGGCCTACAGCGCCTACGCCGGCATCGGCGCCTACGCGGTCGGCATCATCTCCGACCGCACCGGGCTGTCGCTGTGGTTCGGCTGGGTGATCGGCGCCGTCGTGGCGATGGCCGTGTCGGTCGTGCTGAGCCTGGCGACCCGGCGGCTGTCGGGCTTCTTCCTCGGCGCGGTGACCCTGCTGTTCGGGACGGCGTTCGAGACCTGGCTGATCAGCGCCAACTGGCTGACCGGCGGCTCGGGCGGCATCGGCGGCATCCGGACGCCGACCTTCTTCGGCTGGGACCCCAGCCGCACCGTCCAGGTGATCATGGCCTGCGTCCTGGTGCTGATCGTCGCGGTGCTGGTCGACCGGCTGCGGCGCAGCCCGTGGGGGGTCGTCGTCCGCACGCTGCGGGAGGCGCCCCTGCCGGTCGAGGCCTCCGGGGTCCGGGTGGCCAACATGATCACCGTCTCGCTGGCCTTCGGCGCGGCCATCGCCTCGATCGGTGGGTCGCTGTTCGCGACCTTCGTCCGCGGCGTCACGCCGGAGACCTTCACGGTGGCGGTGGTCTTCCTGACCATCTTCATCCCGCTGGTCGGCGGCCGCGGCACCGCGTGGGGCAGCGTCCTCGGCGCGGTCGTCGTGGTCGAGCTGACCGTCGACTTCGACGCCTGGGAGATCAGCGGCTCCCTCATCCTGTCCATCGCGGTGCTGGTGATCATGCTGGTGGCGCCGTCGGGGCTGCTCGGCTACCTCGACAAGCTGCGGCACCTGGTCCTGGCCCTGCTCACCTCGAGGCGGTCACGCGGTGGTTGACACGAGCAGCCGGGCCGGCCGGTCCGGGACGGGCGCATCCGGGGGAGACGCCGCCGGGGCGCCGCTCCTGGAGGCCGTTGGCCTCACCAAGCACTACGGCGGCGTCGTCGCGGTCTCCGACGTCAGCTTCACCCTCCGGCCCGGGGAGATCCTCGGCCTGGTGGGCCCCAACGGCGCCGGCAAGACCACGCTGGTCGACATCATGACCGGGGCGCAGACCTCCGACGGGGGCACGCTGCACCTGGCCGGCCGGCCGGTGACCGGATCGCCGGCCCGGCGCGCCCTGCTGGGCCTGGCGCGCACCTTCCAGCACCCGCTGCTGGCCGCCGAGCTGACCGTCCTCGACAACATCGTCGCGGGCATCTCGGCGCACCGGTACGGCAGCGTCTGGCAGATGATCCGCGGCGCGGTCGTCGGCATGGTCACCGGCGCCGACCGCGACTACGTCCGCGCCGCGGCCCTGGCCGAGGAGCTGGGCGTGGGCGACCTCGACCGGTTGTGCGAGGACCTCTCGCTGGGCGAGCAGCGGCTGGTCGAGGTGGCCCGGGCCCTGGCCCAGGACCCCCAGGTCATGCTGCTCGACGAGCCCTTCGCCGGAGCCGACGCGCACGGCATCGCGGGCATCATCGACGCGATCCGGCAGGTGCAGGCGCGCGGGCACGGCGTGGTCCTGGTCGACCACAACGTCGACCTCATCGCCAGCCTCGCCGACCGGGTGCTGCTGCTGAACTTCGGCGAGGTCGTCTTCGACGGCGATCCGCAGGCCTGCCTGGCCAGCCCGGAGATGCGCGCCGTCTACTTCGGAGGCAGTGACGATGACTGACGCCGTGCTCACCGTCCGCGGGCTCACCGTCCGCTACGGCAAGGCCGTCGCCGTCGACGGGCTGGACCTCGTGGCCCCGGCCGGGCAGGTGACGGCACTCGTCGGCCCCAACGGCGCCGGCAAGAGCAGCACCCTGCTCGGCATCTACGGCTCGGTGCCCGCCCAGGGCACCGTGCTGCTCGAGGGGGAGGACATCGGCAGGATGTCGGCCACCCGCCGGGCCCGCGCCGGGCTGATGCTGGTGCCGCAGGGCCGCCAGCTGTTCCCCAAGATGAGCGTCGAGGAGAACCTCCGGCTCATGGCCGAGCTGCTGCGGCTGCCGGGGAAGGTCGTGGGGGAGGCGCTCGACCGGTTCCCGATCCTGCGCGAGCGCTCCCGCTCGCTGGCCGGTGTCCTCAGCGGCGGCGAGCAGCAGATGCTGGTGGTCAGCCGCGCGCTGATGAGCTCGCCGAAGGTGCTGCTGCTCGACGAGATGATGACCGGGCTGGCGCCCAAGATCGTCTCCGGGCTGGCCGACACGGTGGCCGAGCTGGCGCGCAAGGACGGCGTCGCGGTGGTCATGGCCGACCCGTCGCTGGGCCCGGTCCGCCGGGTCGTCGACCGCGGCTACGTGCTGCTGCGCGGCCGGGTCGTGGCCGAGGAGGCCGACGCCGTCGCGCTGGACCGCGCCTACCAGCGCACGATGGGCGTGGTGCAGGAGGAGGTCGAGGCCGAGGCCGAGGCCGGCCCCGCCTGACCGCCGGCGGCGGCCGCGCTCAGCGCGCGGTCGCCGCCAGCAGGTCGGCCCGCACGCGGGCGCGCATCACCTGGCCGGTGGCGCTGGTGCGCGGGATGGCGCCGGCGACCTCGACCCGGCGCGGGTGCTTGAACGGCGCCAGGCCGGTCAGCCCGGCCCGCAGCGTGGCCACGTCGGGCACCGGCGCGCCGGCCTCGGGGACGACGACGGCGCAGACCACCTCCCCCCAGCGGTCGTCGGGCAGCCCCACCACCGCGGCGTCGGCGATGCCGGGCAGCGCGCGGATGGCCGCCTCGACCTCCGCGGGGGCCACCGTCTCACCGGCCGAGCGGATCACCTCGCGCTTGCGGCCGGTGATGGTGAAGAAGCCGTCGTCGTCGCACTCCCCGAGGTCGCCGGTGCGGTACCACCCGTCGCGCAGCACCTCGCCGGTCTGCTCCGGCAGGTCCAGGTAGCCGTTCATGAGCATCGGGCCGCGGGCCAGGATCTCGCCGTCCTCGGCGAGGGCCAGCACGCCCGGGCCGATCGGGCGGCCCACCGACCCGGGCCGCTCGTCGAGCTGCCAGTGCCGCAGCGCGGCCATCGGGCCGGCCTCGGTGGCGCCGTAGAGGACGGTGGTCGTCGCCCCGGGGGTGCGCTCGCGGAGCCGGCCGAGGAAGTCCGCCGAGATCTGCGAGGTGCCGGTGTCGGCGTGCCGGAGGCAGCCCAGGTCGCCGGGCGCCTCGAGCACCCGCTCCCACACCGCGGGGATGCAGTACATCGCCGAGGGACGACGGCGGGCCACCGCCGCGTGCAGCGAGTCGGCGTCGGCGCGGTCGACCAGGTGCACCGCCGTCCGGTGCAGCCAGGCCTCCACCACGTAGTGCCAGCCGCCGTAGTGGAACAGGGGGAAGCTCGACAGCACGCCGCCGTCGCCGTGCACCGTGCCCGCCCAGGTGCCGGCGCCGGGGCTCGAGCGCAGCCAGGTGGCGCGGTGGCTCACCAGCACGCCCTTGGGGCGGCCGGTGCTCCCGCTGGTCAGGAACACCACGTGCGGATCGCGCTCGTCGAGCGGCCGGTCCGGGCGGACCGGCGTCGCGGCGGCGGCCCCGGCCCGCACGTGCAGGTCGTCGCCGGCGCCGGTGGCCACCGTGGCCAGCGCGACGTCCGCGGGGTCGGCCAGCGCCCGCCGCGGCCCGTCGGTGACCAGCAGCCGCGGCTGCAGGTACGCCAGCACCGGCGCGGCCTCGGCGGCACCCAGGGTCGGCGGGACCGGGGCGAAGACCGCGCCGAGCCGGGCGCAGGCGACGAAGCCGGACAGCGACCGCAGCGTGCTGCCGGCCCACCAGGCGACCACGTCGCCGGCCCGCACGCCCAGGCCCTGCAGCACGTGGGCGACCCGGTTGCTCTCGGCGTCGAGGTCGGCGAAGGAGATCGACTCCTCGCCCAGGGTGGCCGCCGCGGCCCGCGGCCGGAGCACCGCGGCGTCGGCGACCGCGTTGCCGATGAGCAGGTGCACTCGGGTCCTCCGGGAGGGGTCGTTGACTTCGGCGGCAGTTTGGATCAAAAATCCAATCCGTGGCAAGCAGGCGTCCCGGGGACGCGGAACCCGCACCGGCCGAGTTCGGCGTGCTCCTCGCCGGCATCGGCGGGCAGGGCATCCAGCTGATCGGCAAGACCCTCGCCCTGGCGGCGACGGCGGAGGGCAAGCACGCGATGCTGGCCGCCGACTACGGCGGGGAGATGCGCGGCGGCCCGTCCAACGCCGCCGTCGTCATCGGCGCGGCGCCGCTGCGCGCGCTGCCGATCCTGCCCAGTGCCGAGGCGGCCATCGTCGCCAACCACAAGTTCAGCGGCGTGGTGCCCGAGCGGCTGGCGCCCGGCGGCCTGCTGCTGCTGAACTCCTCGATCGTCGACCCGGCGCAGGCCGGGCCGGCCTGGCGGGTGGTCGCGGTGCCGGCCACCACGATGGCCGCGGAGCTCGGCGCGCCGCAGTCCGGCGGCTTCGTGCTGCTCGGTGCCTTCAACCGGCTGACCGGCCTGGTCGCCGAGGAGTCCCTGGTCGCGGCGATGACCTCGCTGCTGCCCCCCTACCGCCGCGAGCACGCCGCCAAGAACGCCGAGGCGCTCGCCGCCGGCGCGGCCGCGGTCGACCAGACCCTCCTGGAGGTCGCCCGGTGAGCGTGCCCGTCGAGACCCGGCCCGAGGCCGCGCCCCTGCAGCTGCTGGAGGGCGCCACCGCGATCGCCGAGTCGGCGATCCTCGCCGGCTGCCGCTTCTTCGCCGGCTATCCCATGTCGCCGTTCACCCCGCTGCTGGAGCACATGGCCCGGGCGATGCCGCGGGTCGGCGGCGTCAGCATCAACGCCGAGAGCGAGATCGAGGGCGTCAACATGGCCCTCGGCGCCGGCTCCACCGGTGCCATGGCGGCCACCGGCTCCTGCGGCCAGGGCATCGCGCTGATGCAGGAGGCGATCGCCGAGGCGGCGCTCAACGAGACGCCGATGGTCGTGTTCAACCTGGCCCGCAACCAGCAGGACTACTTCCAGTGCACCCGCGGCGGCGGCTGGGGCGACTACCGCACCATCACGCTGGCGCCCAAGGACATCCCCGAGGCCGTCGAGCACACCCAGCTGCTGTTCCACCTGTCGCAGCTGCACCGGGCGCCCGTCGTCCTCTACGGCGACCCGCTGCTGGCCCAGACCCGCGTCGGCGTGCGGCTGCAGAAGCTCGACTTCGGCCCGCTGCCGCCCCAGGACTGGGCGCTGGACGGCACCGGCGGCGGCACCGGCAACTCCCGGCAGATCTGGACCTGGGCGATGGGCAAGGCCACCGCGCCGGGGCTGGGTCCCGACGGGCACTGGCGCAAGATCGCCGAGAAGTTCGACCGGATCGCCGAGCTCGAGCAGCGGTGGGAGAGCGCCCACACCGACGGCGCCGACACCGTCGTGGTCTCCTTCGGGTCGGCGGCCAAGTTCGTCGAGCACGTGGTCGACGAGCTGCGCGCCGACGGCCACCGCATCGGCTGGTTCCGCCCCATCTCGCTGTGGCCGTTCCCCGGGGCGGCGCTCGAGGAGGCCACCCGCGGCGCCCGCCGGGTGCTGGTCTACGAGCTCAACGGCGGCCAGATGCTCGACGACGTCCGCATGCACGCCGCCGACCGCAGCGCCATCCGCTTCATCGGGGGCGTGAGCATCTCCGAGTCCGGCCTCAGCTTCGGCCCGCTGCTGGACGCCCCCGTGATCCGCGACCGGGTCCTGGCCGCGATGCAGGACGACACCACCCCGAGGAGCCGGGCATGACCCCCGTCGACGTGCAGATCGTCCCCACCGACGCGCCGCCGGAGGGGGAGGCCCGCAAGGTCGCCGACTTCCGCCCGTCGCTCATGCTCGGCGAGCACTCGCTGTGCCCGGGCTGCGGCGAGCCGGTCGCGCTGCGGCTGCTGCTGGAGACCCTGCAGGAGCTGGACGTCGTGCAGCGGTCGATCGGCGTGGTCGGCCACGGCTGCTACGGCAGCTTCGTGCGGATCATGGACGTCGACGTCCTCCAGTGCCTGCACGGGCGGGCGCCGTCGTGCGCCACCGGGATCAAGCGGATGCGCCCGGACACCGCCGTCTTCACGCTGCAGGGCGACGGCGACATGGTCAACGAGGGCCTGCAGGAGGTCATCCACACCGCCGCCCGCGGCGAGAACGTGACCGCGATCCTGCTGAACAACGGCGTCTTCGGCGACACCGGGGGCCAGCAGACCACGACGACGGTGCTCGGCCAGCGCACCAAGACCAGCCTCGAGGGCCGCGACGCCGAGCAGCACGGCCACCCCATCCCGATCGCCGACATCGTCGCCGGCCTGGACGGCGTCGCCTACGTCGCCCGCGGGGCGGTCGGCACGGCCGGCAGCGTGGCCCGGACCAAGCGCATGATCCGGACGGCGTTCGAGAGCCAGCTGGCCGGCGAGGGCTTCAGCCTCGTGGAGATCCTCACGATGTGCCCCACCGGCTGGTTCGTGACCGCGCCGCAGGGCCCGGACTACATGGCCGAGTCGATGGAGCAGGTCTACCCGCTGGGCGACCTGCGGCCGCGCACGCCGGCGGCGGGCGCCTGATGCCCGGCGGCACCACCGGCCGGCTCACCCCGGCCGAGGCCCGCTCCCGGCTGGTGCGGGTCAAGACCAGCGCGACCGTCGCCGAGCACGTGCTCGACCTGCTGTTCGCCGGCGAGCTGCGGGCCGGCGACCGCATCGACATCGACGCGCTCGCCACCTCGCTCGGCATCAGCCGGGCGCCGGTGCGCGAGGCGCTGGTGTCGCTCGAGCGCGACGGCGTGGTGGAGATCCGTTACCACCGCGGCGCGTTCGTGGCCGACTTCGACGCCGACGCCATCGCCGAGGGGTTCGAGCTCTACGGCGTCCTGTCCGCGCTGACCAGCCGGCGGGCCGCCGGACGGCGCGATCCGGCGATGCTCGCCGACCTGGCCGCGGCGCTGGCCGACGTCGAGGACACCGAGGACTCCGCGGAGTTCGAGGAGCGGGCCCGGGAGTTCCGGCGGGTGCTCAACGTGGCGGTGGCCGGCCCGCGGCTGCGGGCGATGCTGCGCAGCTTCGAGGGCCTGGTGCCGGTGGCCTCGCGGCTGTCGATCCCCACCTCGCTGGACGAGGAACGCCGGCTGCTGCGCGAGGAGCACGACGCGATCGTCCGCGGGGACGGCGCGGCGGCGGCCGCCGCGGCGGCCGAGCACGTGCGGCTGCTCGGTGAGCGCGCGGTGCGGGCGCTGCGCGAGCGCGGGGTGCTGGGCGCCCGCGAGGAGACCCCGGCCGGCGACGCGCCGGCGGGGGAGACGACGACGGAGAGGCCGGCCCCATGAACCCGTCCCGCGGCACCCTGGTCATCGACCGCGAGCGGTGCAAGGGCTGCGAGCTGTGCATCGCCGCCTGCCCGCCGTCGGTGCTGGTGATGAGCGACGACGTCAACGAGACCGGCTACCGCTACCCCCTGCTGGAGCCGGGCTGCACCGGCTGCACCGCGTGCCAGATGGTCTGCCCCGACCAGGTGTTCGAGGTCTACCGCTTCGGCGCCGCACGCGGCGGCCGCGCCTGACCGGCCAGCGCCGGCACCTCGGCCAGCCCGCGCAGGGCGTCGTTCAGGTGGGTGCACCCGGCGACGCCGGGGAGCACCGCGGCCACCCGCCGGCGCAGCTCCGGCACCGGCTCGCCGGCCAGGGCGGCGACCTGGTCGGCCGCGGCCGGGCAGGTGCCGAAGGGCAGCACCCGCGGCTGCGCCGCCACCTCGGTCAGCCGCCGGGCGACGGGGTCGACGACGGCGGTGACGAGGTACTCGTGGACGACGGTCTCGACGCCGTCGGGGGTCCAGATGCTGTCGCGGAAGAACGCCTCGGCCACCAGCGCGCCGTCGGCCCGCGGCGCCACGTCGACGCGGCGGCGGCGCCGGAAGCGCGTCGTCCCCGGCTCGTGCGCCGGCAGCGCGTGCCAGGCCAGCGGATCGCCGGGATCGGCGAGGTCGGGGGCGGGCACCAGGCTCTGCTGCAGGTCCTCCCCGCGCAGCAGCCGCTGCGCCGGCGGACCGTCGGCGCGGAACCCGGTGCAGACCCCGGCCACCGCGGCCGCGGAGCGCTGCAGCCCCTCGCCGCGCGCCAGCGACCCCGCCGCCTGCGGGCGGTAGCGCCAGGCGTACGGCCCGACCAGCGTGACCCCGGGCAGGTCGTCGAGCAGCAGGCCGGCCGGGGTCGCCGGGTCGGCGGCCGGCAGCTCGGCCAGCCGGGCGCGGAAGCCGCTGCCGCCGCGGGCGCCCACCAGGGCGGACAGTTCCGGGACGACGGGGTCGGCGGTCAGCGCGACCACCTGCCGGGCGCGGTCCACCAGCACCCGCAGCCCGGCGACCGCGAGCGGCTCCGCCCGGCCGGCGTCACCGGTGGCCAGGTCGCGGAGCGCGGCGTCCACCTGCATCTCCCCGGAGGTGCCGGCCGGCCAGGTGACGTCCCACGACGCGGTCCGGCGCACCGAGCCGGGCGCGCGCGGCGGCGTGCCGGCGCAGGGGTCGGCCGGCGCCGACGGGAGGTCGGCCAGCAGCGGCAGGGCGGGCCGGAGGACGGGTGCCACCCCGCCGAGGGTGCCAGGCCCGGCCGCGCCGCGGGAGCGCGGCGACCGGTGCGCGGGAGGCCGCCGTGCGGCGGGACCGCCGGACCGGTGGCGCCTACGATGCGCGCGGCGGACCCGACCACCCGCCGGACGGGAGCGGACCAGGTGAGCACCGAGGGCAGCCCGGGGCCACGCCCGGTGCGCTTCCAGCGGCTCGCGGAGCAGGTCGCCGACGACCTGCGCCGGCGGATCCTGCTCGGCGACCTCGGCGACGACGCTGAGCTGCCGGTGGAGGAGGAGCTGCGCCGCCAGTACCCGGTCAGCAAGCCCACGCTGCGCGAGGCCATGCGGGTGCTGGAGGCCGAGGGGCTGGTCAGCGTGCGGCGCGGCAGCATCGGCGGGGCGGTGGTGCACCGGCCGGCCGCGACCAACGTCGCCTACACGCTCGGGCTGGTGCTGGCCGCCGAGCGGGTGCCGCTCGGCGACGTCGGCGCCGCGCTGCGCGAGGTCGAGCCGGCCTGCGCCGCCGCCTGCGCCGAGCGGGCCGACCGGGCCGAGGCGGTCGTGCCGCGGCTGCGCGAACTGCAGCAGGCGGCCCTGGACGTGGTCGACGACCTGGTCGCGGTCACCGCGGCCAGCCGCGAGCTGCACGAGGCGATCGTCGCGCTGTGCGGCAACGACACCCTGCGGATCATGGCCGGCGCCCTGGAGGCGGTGTGGTCCAGCCACGAGTCGGCCTGGGCGCACCGCGCGGGCGGCGTGCCGGTGCCGCGCGAGGAGCGGCTGGAGGCCCTCGAGGAGCACCGCGTGCTCGTGGACCTGATCGAGGCCGGCGACGTCGACGGCGCCCGCCGGGCGGCCGCGACGCACCTGGTGCACGCGCAGTCCTACCCCGACGACGGCACGGTGCGGATCGACCCCGACGCGGTGCGCGCGGCGTTCGTCGACCGGACCGCCACCGCGTCCCGCTGATCGGTCCGCGGGCATTGACCCGGAACGAGCAAATCTTATAGAACTTACCCCGTCGCAACGAAGCGGAGGGGCACGTGCAGCGTTCGCAGCCGAGCATCGACCCGGAGGTCGCGCGGGCCTACCGCGACGCCGGCTGGTGGTCCGACGGCACGGTGGCCGACGCGGTCGCCGGGCACGCCGCGGCCCGCCCCGAGGAGCTCGCCTACGTCGGCGACGACCAGCGGCTGACCTGGCGGGACCTGCACGAGGGCGCGTGCGAGCTGGCCGGCGCGCTCGCCGCCGCGGGGGTCGGCCCCGGCGACCGGGTGGCGGTCTGGATGCCGGACACCCCGCTGCTGCACCTGTCCTTCCTCGCCGTGGAGCACGCCGGCGGCGTGGTGATCGGTCTCGGCGCGCGGGCCGGTGCCCGGGAGCTGGTGCACCTGCTGGGCCAGACCGGGGCCGCCGTCCTGGTGACCGAGCCGGCGCAGGCCCAGGCCGCCGCGCCGGTGCTGGCCGGGCTGGCCGACGCCGGCCGCACCGTGCGGCACGTCGTCGTCGACCCCGGCGCCGGCCGGCCGGTGTCCGCCACCGTCGACGGCGCGCCGCTGCCGCTGGCCCCGCTGGGGGACGACGAGCGCGCCCGCCGCCGGATCGGCCCCGACGACCTGTTCCTCATCAACTCCACCTCGGGCACGACCGGGCTGCCCAAGGCCGTGCTGCACACCCAGAACCGCTGGTACTACTTCCACACCCAGGCCGTCGCCAACGGCCGCCTCACCGCCGACGACGTCTTCCTCGGCGCGGTGCCGGCGCCGTTCGGCTTCGGCATCTGGACCGCGCACGTCTCGCCGCTGCTGCTGGGTGCCAGGACCCTGCTGACCCGGCGGTTCCGCCCCGAGACCGCCTTCGAGCTCATCGAGCGGGAGCGGGTGACGGTGCTCTGCGCGGTGAGCACGCAGTTCATCATGATGCTGGCCTCGCCCGAGCTGCGCCGGCACGACCTGTCGTCGCTGCGGGTCATGTTCACCGGCGGCGAGGCGGTGCCCTACGAGCGGGCCCGCGACTTCGAGCGGCTGACCGGCGCGGCGATCCTGCAGTTCTACGGCTCCAACGAGACCGGGCTGCTCAGCGGCACGACGCTGGAGGACCCGCCGGAGCGCCGGCTGCGCACGGCCGGCCGGATCGTGCCCGACATGCGGGTGCGGCTCTACGACGGCGACCGCGAGGTGCCGATCCCCGGCCGCGGCCGGCCGGCCTGCAAGGGGCCGGCCACCAGCATCGGCTACCTCGACGACGCCGCGGCCAACGAGGAGCTGTTCACCCCCGACGGCTGGATGCTGATGGGCGACATCTGCGAGATCGACGACGAGGGGTACCTGACCGTCGTCGGCCGGACGTCGGACTTCATCATCCGCGGCGGCAAGAACATCAGCGCCCCGCAGGTCGAGGCCGACGTCGCCACCCACCCGGCGGTGGCGCACGCCGCGGCCGTCGCCATGCCCGACCCGGTCTTCGGCGAGCGGGTCTGCGTGTACGTGGAGCTCGTCGAGGGCGCCACCCTCGACCTGCCCGGGCTGCTCGAGCACCTGGCCGCCCGCGGCATCTCCAAGGAGCTCTACCCCGAGCGGCTGGTCGTGGTCGACCAGCTGCCCCGCTCCTCCGGCGCCAAGGTCGCCAAGGGGGAGCTGCGCGCGGACATCCGGCGACGGATCGCCGAGGAGCAGGACGAGCGCGCCGGATCCCGCACCACCCCCGACACCGTAGGAGCCCCGTCATGACGGTCCTGTCGACCGGCACCGCAGCAGCCGAGAACGCCGCGCTGGACATCGCCGGGCTGCCGCCCGTCGTCGCCGACGACGCCCCCCGCCGCGGCGGGCTGGAGGTGTGGGCGCCCACGGTGACCCCGCCGATCGGCGTCGACCTCACCGAGGCCCAGGCGCTGGCGTGCGCCTTCCGGCTGCTGGCGGCCGACGGCTTCAGCGAGAACATGGCCGGCCACATCACCTGGCAGCTGCCCGGGCAGACCGACATGCTGGTCAACCCCTGGGGCCTGTGGTGGCGGGAGCTCTCGGCGTCCGACATCTGCACCGTCGACGAGGACGCGAACGTCGTCGCCGGCAAGTGGGACGTCACCCCGGCCATCCACCTGCACACCGAGCTGCACCGGATGCGTTCCGACGCTCGCGTGGTGATCCACAACCACCCGTACCACGTCTGCGTCATGGCAGCGCTGGGCGTGCTGCCCGAGCTGGTGCACCAGACCGGCTCGCTGTTCCTCGACGACCTCGTCTTCGTGCAGGAGTACGCCGGCGAGATCGACACCCCGCGGCTGGCCGCGGACCTCGCCGCCCAGATCGGCCCGGCGAACACCGCGATCCTCGGCAGCCACGGCGTCGTGGTCACCGGCGCCACGATCGCCGAGGCGGTCTACCGGGCCGCCTCCATCGACCGGGTCTGCCGGCTGGCCTACGACGTCATGGTCACCGGCCGGCAGCCGCTGGAGATGCGCCGCGCGGCGATGCTCGGCATGAAGCAGTCGCTGGTCGAGCGTGCCGCCGACGTCTACTGGGCCGGCGCCGTCCGCGCCCTGATCCGCACCGAGCCCGACGTCCTCGACTGAGGCCGTCCGCACCACGACACCGAACACCCGCACCCGAACGGAAGCTCCCGACCCAGCGCTCGACCCACCCCGAGGGGACCCCATGAAGTCGCTCGACGATCTCGCCACCGACCTCTCCTTCACCAAGGCCGCCGTCGGCGACCAGCGCGCCGTGACGTTCCTGCCCGAGCCGGAGAAGGCCGAGCGGCTCTACACGCTGATCTCCGTCGACGACCACATCGTCGAGCCGCCGCACACCTTCGAGGGCCGGGTGCCGGCGCGGTTCGCCGACCGCGCCCCCCGGGTCGTGGAGAAGACCGCCGGTGGTGCCGAGACCTGGCTCTACGACGGCGCTGAGCTGCCCAACGTCGGGTTCAACGCCGTCGTCGGCCGGCCGGTCAGCGAGTACGGCTTCGAGCCGGCCCGCTTCGACGAGATGCGCCGTGGCGCGTGGGACATCCACGAGCGGATCCGCGACATGGACATCAACGGCGTCTACGCGTCGCTGAACTTCCCCTCGTTCCTGCCCGGCTTCGCCGGCCAGCGGCTCCAGATGACCACCAAGGACCGCGACCTGGCCGAGGCGTGCGTGCGGGCCTGGAACGACTGGCACATCGAGGAGTGGGCCGGCACCTACCCGGGCCGGATCATCCCGTGCCAGATCCCGTGGCTGCTCGACCCCGAGCTCGGCGCGAAGATGATCTACGAGAACGCCGAGCGCGGCTTCCACTCGGTCACCTTCAGCGAGAACCCGGCCAAGCTCGGCCTGCCGACGATCCACTCCGGCTACTGGGAACCGTTCATGCGGGCCTGCGCGGAGACCGACACGGTCATCAACCTGCACATCGGCTCGTCGGGCTCCTCGCCGTCGACGACCGACGACGCGCCGCCGGACGTCGTGGGCGTGCTCTTCTTCGCCTACGCCATCTACGCCGCCGTCGACTGGCTGTACTCCGGCATCCCGGTGCGCTACCCGAACCTGAAGATCTGCCTCTCCGAGGGCGGCATCGGCTGGGTGGCCGGCCTCATGGACCGGCTGGACCACATGCTCAGCTACCACGAGATGTACGGCACCTGGGCGGCGTTCAAGGAGGAGCTGACCCCGGCCGAGGTGTTCAAGCGCAACTTCTGGTTCTGCGCCGTGGAGGACCAGTCCTCGTTCGTCCAGCGCGACCGGATCGGCGTGGAGAACATCCTGCTCGAGGCCGACTATCCGCACTGCGACTCGACCTGGCCGCACACCCAGAGGACGGTGCACGAGGAGATCGGCGGCCTGCCGGCCGACGTCATCCGCAAGCTCACCTGGGAGAACGCCTCGAAGCTCTACCGCCACGAGGTCCCCCTGGCCGTGCAGAACGACCCGAACGCCTACTGAGCGCCGTGCTCCCGGGCCCCGCGTCCCTCCTCGGTGAGGGGCGCGGGGCCCTCACGGTGTCAGGGGCAGCGCCAGCGCGGCCGCGGCGGCCGCCCGGTCGCCGGTGACGGCCAGGCGCCGGTCGTCCAGCGGGATCCGCCGCCACAGCAGCAGGGCCAGCGCCGGCGCCGGGCCGGTCACCTCGGCGACCGCCTGCTCGCCGACCAGCCACTCCCGGCCGGGGGCCTGCAGCCGGATCCCGTCGCGCAGCGCCGGCATGCGGCCCAGGCGCATCTGCCGCGGCTGCATGGTGTCGACCACCTCGGCGACGCAGTCGGCGGCGATCCGCGGATCCAGCTCGGCCGCACCGCCGAGGGCGCTCTCGAGGTCCCACCGGTGCACGAGCGTCTCGTGCAGCTGCCGCCGCGCCCACCAGGAGGCCGTGCCCGGCCCGGTCAGCGTGGCGCACGGCCGCTGGGGGTCCGCGGTGAGTGCGGCGCGCAGGTCGGCCGCAGCGCGGGCGTACTCCCCGGCTCCGGCCGGGGCGGCGAACGCCTCGTCGTCGGGCAGGTCGGCGGTCGGCCGCAGCGCCGCGCAGACGGCGGCCCACCGGTGGATGCCGGTCAGGTGGGCGAGCAGGTCGGCGACGGTCCACGGCGCGCAGGCGGCGACCGGCCGGTGCGGGTCGGCGGTCGTCGCGAGCCCGAGGAAGCGGTCCTGCTCGGCGGCGAGGTGGGCGAGGAGGTCGTCGGGGCTCACGGTGCGCAGCATGGCGGCCGGCTTCAGCTCCCGGCGAGCAGGGCCCGCACCGCGTCGATCGTGTCGGCCTCGGCCGCGGTCTTGTCCGGCCGGTAGCGCACCACCCGGGCGAAGCGCAGCGCCACCCCGCCGGGGTAGCGCGGGCTGCGCTGGGCGCCGTCCAGGGCGATCTCCACGACCAGCTCCGGCCGCAGCCGCACCCCCCAGCCGGTCTCCTCGGCCGCGTGCTCGGGAAAGGTGCGGGTCTGCCACTCGAGCAGCTCGTCGGTCATGCCCTTGAACGTCTTGCCCACCATGACCGGTTCGCCCCCGTCGGGATCGCGGGCGCCCAGGTGGATGTTCGACAGCTTCCCGGCCCGCCGCCCGTAGCCCCACTCCGCGCCGAGCACGACCAGGTCGAGGGTGTGCACCGGCTTGACCTTCTGCCACGCCCGGCCGCGGCGGCCGGCGGCGTAGGGCGCGTCCAGCGCCTTGACCACGACGCCCTCGTGCCCCTCGGCCAGCGCCCCCGCCAGCACGGCGGCCGCCTGCTCGGCAGTGGGGCGCCGGACGCCGGGCATCCGCAGCGGCGCGGCGTCGTCGGCGGCGAGCAGCCCGGCCAGGGCGTCCAGCCGCACCCGCAGCGGCTCGTCGAGCAGGTCGGTGCCGTCCAGGTGCAGGACGTCGAACAGGAAGGGGCTCAGCAGCACGCCGGCGTCGGCCGCGGCGCTGCCGAAGCGGCTCATCGTGTCCTGGAAGGCGCGCGGCCGGCCGTCGTCGTCGAGGGCGAGGGTCTCGCCGTCGAGGACGGCGGTGCGGCAGGGCAGCGCCCGGATGCGGTCGACCAGCTCGGGGACGCCGTCGGTGATCTCCCGCAGCGTGCGGGTCCAGACCCGGACGTCGTCCCCGTCGCGGTGCACCTGGATCCGCGCGCCGTCGAGCTTGTACTCGACGGTGACGTCCCCGCCCAGGTCGGCGAGGGCGTCGTCGAGCGAGGAGCCGGGGCTGGCCAGCATCGGGCGCACCGGCCGGCCCACCTCCAGGCGGACGGCGGCCAGCGCGGCCTCCCCGCCCGACAGCGCCGTGGCCGCGGTCTCCGGAAGGCTGCCCGACAGCATGAACGCGCGCCGGACGACGGCCGCGGGCACGCCGGCCGCGGCGGCGACCGCGTCGAGCACGACGCCCTCGAGCGCCCCCTGCCGCAGTTCCCCGGTGAGCAGCCGGACGAGGAAGCGCTGCTCGTCGGCGGTGGCCGCGGAGAAGAGCCCGGCCAGCACCTGCTGCCGGCGGGCGGTGGAGCCGGCGCCGGAGGTGGCCGCCAGCGTGGCCAGTGCCGCGTCGACGTCGGTGACCGTCAGGCGCGGTGCGGCCGCGGGGTCGTGCGCCAGGGCCGACAGCGTCCGCCAGCCGACGCCGAGCCGGTCCTGCCGCGGCTCGCCGGACAGCCAGGCGGTCACGGCCGGCACCTCGCCGCCGCCGGCCCGGCCGAGGACCGCGGCGATCGCCGCGGCCTTGGCGGTGCGCGCGCGGGTGCCGGCGACCTCGGCGGAGGCGGTGACGACCTCGGTGAGCAGCACGGCGGCCATCCTGCCCGCCGCGGGAGCGTCAGTCCTCGGCGATCCAGACGGCGGTGTCGGCCGGCAGCGCGATCCGCCGTCCGGAGGCGTGCACCGACGGCGCCGAGGCCAGCAGCACGGTGCCCGAGGAGCGGACCAGCGCGGTGCCCTCGCCCATGTTCACCACGCAGCGCACCGCCCGCTTGCCGGCCGTGCAGCGGATGGTGAGGACGTCGCCGTCCCGCCGGACCGTCGCCTCGCCGGAGCCCAGCGCCGGGTGCTCCTCGCGCAGCGCGAGCGCGCGCCGGTAGAGGGAGAGCATCGAGCCGTCGTCCCGGCTCTGCTTCGAGACGGCGTGCTTGCGCCACTGCGCGGGGATCGGCAGCCACGGCTCGACCGAGCCGCGCGGGGAGAACCCGACGCCGGGCGTGGCGTTCCACGGCATCGGCACCCGGCAGCCGTCGCGGCCGGACCGGGCGCCGCCGCTGCGGTGGAAGATCGGGTCGCGCTTGGCCTCGTCGGGCACGTGCGCCTGGGGCAGGCCCAGCTCGTCACCGGCGTAGACGTAGACCGAGCCCGGCAGCGCCAGCTTGAGCAGCGCCGCGGCGCGGGCGCGCGCGGTGCCGACCTCGCCGCCGCCGAAGCGGGTGACCAGCCGGTCCTTGTCGTGGTTGCCGAGCACCCACGGCACCGAGGCGCCGACGGGGGAGAAGGCGTCCAGCGCGGAGCGGATGCCGTCCTCGAAGGCCTCGGCCGACCACGGCGACTTCAGCAGCCGGAACGCGAAGGCCTGGTGCAGCTCGTCGGGACGGGCGTAGCGCGCGACCTCGTCGAGGTCGGCCAGGCAGACCTCGCCGACCAGCATGGTGTCGGGGTACTCGTCGCAGACCGACCGCCAGCGGCGCCACACGTCGTGCACCTCGGGCTGGTTCCAGGTCATCGCCTGCTCCGGCCCGTGGCCGAAGAGGGTGGGGGAGTAGGTGCCGGGGTTGTCCCGCAGCTCAGCGTCCTTGAACAGGCCGTAGGCCACGTCGACGCGGAAGCCGCTCACGCCCCGGTCCAGCCAGAACCGCAGTGTCCGCTCGAAGTCGTCGGCCACCGCGGGGTCGCGCCAGTTGAGGTCGGGCTGCTCGGGGGCGAACAGGTGCAGGTACCAGCGGCCGTCCGGCGTACGAGACCAGGCCGGGCCGCCGAACAGCGACTGCCAGTTGTTCGGCGGCTCCTCCGACGGCGGGGCGAAGTGGTACCGCTGCGCCTCGGGGCAGTCGGGGTCGGCCAGGGCGGCCTGGAACCACGGGTGCCGGTCGGAGGTGTGGTTGGGGACGACGTCCAGCACCACCCGCAGGCCCAGCCTGCGGGCGTCGGCCACCAGCGCCTCGACGTCGGAGACGTCGCCGTACTCGGGGTCGACCGCGCGGTAGTCGATGACGTCGTAGCCGCCGTCGGCGCCGCCGGAGGGATAGTGCGGGTTGATCCACAGCGCGTCGACGCCGAGCCAGGAGAGGTAGGGCAGGCGGGCGCGCAGGCCGGCCAGGTCACCGATGCCGTCGCCGTTGCCGTCGGCGAACGAGCGCAGGTAGACCTGGTAGACGACCGCCGTGCGCCACCACGGCGTCGAGTCGGCCGTGGAGGGAGCCGCAGCCGGGCGGGAGAGCGCGGCGGTGCGGCGGGCGGGGACCAGCCGGACGGTCATGTCCGAAGCATCGGGGCGCGCGCCGCGTTGCCCGTTGAGCGCGGTTGCCGATTCCCGGCGGCGTCTTGGTCAGGAGTCGCCGGACCCGTCCCCTCGCGTCCCGCCGGTCACACGCGTCGCGCTCAGGCCCGCCCGTACACCGGCACGTGCGCGCCGCTGACCGCCGAGGCGGCGTCGGTGGAGAGGAAGTGCACGACCTCGGCGATCTGCTCGGGGCGCACCCAGCGGGAGTGGTCGGCGTCGGGCTGGCCGGCCCGCTGGGCCGGGGTGTCGATGACGCTGGGGAGCACGGCGTTGACCCGGACGCCGTCGGCCAGGTACTCCACGGCCATCGCGTCGACCAGGCCGAGCACGGCCAGCTTGCTGGTGACGTAGCCCGCGGCCCCGGAGAAGGGGCGCACCGCCGCACGGCTGGAGACGCAGGTGACCGCGCCGCCGCCGGCGGCGACCAGGTGCGGGATCGTCGCCTGGCTGACCAGGTAGGTGGCGCGCAGGTTGACCCGCAGCTGGGCGTCGAACTCCTCGACCGGGGTCTCGTGCACCCGGCTGCCGGCCGCGAAGCCGCCGACCAGGTTGACCACCGCGCGCAGCGGGCGGCCGGCGTCGCCGGCCGCGGCCTCGGCGCAGGCCCGGGCCGAGTCCGGGTCGAACAGGTCGGCCTCGAGGAGCTCCAGGCCCTCCCGCGGCGCCATGCCGTCGCGCTCGGCCGGCACGACCCACGGGACGACGACCCGCCAGCCGGCGGCGAGGAACCGGTCGACCACGGCGCGGCCGAGCCCGCCGGTGCCGCCCGTCACGAGCACGCTGTCCATGGGCCGTCCTCCTCCTCGGATCGGGTCGGCGGCGCCGCCCGGCACCCGACGCTAGGGCACGCCCGCCCCTGCGCCCGCCGGGCCGCGCGTCAAGCGCCGTCCGGCCGCGGCGGCACCAGGCCGTGCATCCCGCGGTAGCGGGCCGGTTCCGGCTGCGACCAGCCCGCCAGCAGGGCGGGGTCGACGTCGAACACCTGGATGCCGATGGGGTGGCAGGTCTCCAGCGGATCGCGGGCGTCGGGGCCCCACAGGTCGATCGAGAGGTCGCCACCGGGACACGTGGACAGCGCGCACAGCAGGTCGATCTCGGCGAAGAACTCGAGGAAGTCGCCGGGCCGCGCGGGGCAGGCCTTCATGAAGTACTGGTCGTCGTCGTTGAGGCCCGTGCACTGGAAGACGTTGAGCACGTCGTGGACGTCGAACTCGGTCAGGCCGTAGGGGAGCACCGCCCGCGTCAGGTTCGAGTGGCAGTGCAGGTCGAAGTCCTCGCCGGTCAGCATGCGGTTGACGTAGGGGTCGCACCGGGTGCCCAGCAGGTCGTGCACGCGGCCGCCCTCGGCGTCCTCCCCGTAGCCGGCCAGCGTGTCGTGGGTGATGGTCAGGAGCGGGCGCAGGTAGGGCAGCGTGGACCAGAGGCGGTCGTGGGTGCTCACGTGGGCCCGCTGCAGCTGCCGGGTGCGCGACGCCCATAGCCGCTCCCGCGGGTTGTGCCGGTTCCAGACGTTGAGGTCGCCGACCTGCGGGCCGTCGACGGTGAGGATCCGGCAGACCTGCCCGGCCTTCACCTCCCAGGCCCGCCCGGTGCGGATCGGGATGACGAAGTCCTCGACGAGGTCGCGGCTCCCGGTGGCCGACGCCAGCCGGTCGTAGAACGCGCGGTCCAGGTCGAGGGCGCCGCCCTCGGTGGCGCGGTAGGCGGCAGCCGGCGATGTCACGTGTCTCCTCCAGGGACGGCGACCGGAGCCGGGCGGCGGCCCGGTCGACGGGGGGCGGCCGGCCGGAGCTCGGCCAGGCGGACGACGTCGAGGACGGACTCCTCGGAGTCCTCGAGGTAGCGGCGCAGCGCCTCACGGGCCTCGGCGCGCCGCCCGGCGAGCAGCAGGTCGGCCAGCTCGCGGTCGCGCGCGACCCACGGCGCCTGGAAGCCGGCCTCGTCGCGCGCGCCGCCGAAGGCCAGCCGCAGCTGGGCCACGACCTGGGCGAAGAACTCGTCCAGCACGTCGCTGCCGAGCAGGCCGACGACGGCCTGGTGGAAGCGCAGGCTGGCCGTGCCGACCTCCTGCCACTGGCGCCGGGCCACGGCCTGCTCGGCGGCGGTGGCCGCGGTCGCCAGCGCGGCGAACCGGTCGTCGCCGGCGCGGGCGCTCTCGTCGACGGCGTGCAGCTCGAGGGCGCGGCGGGCGGTGTAGATGCTGCGCAGCCGCGCGGTCGTGATGGTCTCCACGACGGCTCCCCGGTACAGCTGCTGGCTGACCAGGCCCTGGGCGGTCAGCAGCCGCAGCCCCTCGCGCAGGGTGTTGCGGGAGACGGCGAGCTCGACGGCGAGGGCGGTCTCGCGCAGGGGGGTGCCCGAGGGCAGCTCGCCGGCGACGATGCGGTCGCGGAGCACGGCGGCCACCCGCTCCGCCGTGGTCACCGAGGGCGCATCCGGGTCCGGTGCGGTGGCCATGCCCGGAGAGTAGCCGACGCCTCGTTCAACGAAAATGGCCGAACAGGCCCTGTGGTTACGCGTGTGTTTCCAGTCGAGCCCACGTCTTGACGCGGATCGTTGAACGAAAATACCGTCCACTCGCCATCCCGTCGGAGTCCGGCCCGCACCGCGAGGACCGGAACTCCACCACCCGCACTGGAGAGCCAATGGCGCGCGAGGACACGGCAGGGGCGGCCACGGGCGTGCCCGTGGAGGCCCACTCGATCGACTACGTGCCGCTGGCCGAGCGTCACGGCAAGGTGTGGCACCAGGCGCCGTTCTGGTTCATGGGCAACGCCAACCTGACCACCGCGTTCACCGGTGTGATCGGGCCGGCCCTGGGACTGGGCTTCCTCTGGACCCTCGTGGCCATCGTCGTCGGCACGCTGTTCGGCACCTTCTTCATGGCCTTCCACGCCGTGCAGGGGCCGCGGCTGGGGCTGCCGCAGATGATCCAGTCCCGGGTCCAGTTCGGCGCTCGCGGGGCCATCGTGCCGCTGGTCGTGGTGCTGTTCGTGTACCTGGGCTTCAGCGTCTTCAACACGATCATCGCGGCCGACTCGCTCGGCCAGATCACCGCGCCGCACGGCTCCCTCTACGCCGGGCTCATCCTGCTGGCCTGCGCGGTGATCGCCATCGTCGGCTACGACCTGCTGCACGCCGTCCAGCGGTGGCTGTCGATCCTGCTGGTGGTGAACCTGGCGGCGCTCACGGTGGCGATCGTGGCCGAGGTGCCGCTGGCCGAGGCCCTCGACGTCGGGTCGTTCAGCTGGATCGCGCTGCTGGTCCAGTTCGGCGCGTCCGCGGGCTACCAGATGGCCTTCGCGCCCTACGTGTCCGACTACACCCGCTACCTGCCGCGCGACGTCCCGACGCGTTCCGTCGTCGGCTGGACGTACCTGGGCGTCATGGCCTCGGCGATCTGGCTGGAGGGTCTGGGCGCCCTCGTCGCCACGGCCTTCCCCGACCTGGACGCGGTCACCGCGCTGTACGAGCACGGCAACGAGTTCGGCCTGGCACTGGGCACGATCAGCATGGCGCTGGCCGTGCCCGCGTTCATCGGCGTCACCGCCGTGGCGCTCTACGGCGGGATGCTCACCGGGCTGAGCATCCTCGACTGCTTCCGGCCGGTGCCGCCGTCGCGCCGGCTGCGGGCGGTGGGGGTGCTGGCGGTGGCGGCCGTCGCCTACCTGGCCATCCTGGTGCTGCCGGAGGACTACCTCAGCAGCTTCAACAACTTCCTGCTGCTGCTCCTGTACTTCCTCGTGCCGTGGACCGCGGTGAACCTGGTCGACTTCTACTTCGTGCGGCACAGCGCCTACGCGATCGGCGAGATCATGGCGCCCGACGGCGGGGTCTACGGCCGCTGGGGCGGGGCGGGGCTGATCTCCTACTTCCTCGGCCTGCTGGCGATGGTGCCGTTCTTCAGCACCACCCTCTACACCGGTCCGGTGGCCGAGGCGCTGCAGGGCGCCGACATCTCCTTCCTGATCGGCCTGCCGGTCGCCGGTGCCTGCTACTTCTGGCTGACCAAGGGCCAGGACCGCAGCGCCGAGCAGGCGCTGGTGGCCGAGGAGGAGCGGCGCGGCGGGCCGGCCCCGCGCTCGGCCCTGCAGCCGACCGCGTGAGCCGGCCGGCGCGGGACGCGGTCGCCACGGCGGTCGCGTTCCGCACCGGCGAGCTCACCCCGGCACACGTGCTCGAGGAGACGCTGGCCGCGATCGACCGGGTGGACCCGGTGCTCAACGCCTTCACCGTCGTCGACGCCGACGGCGCCCGGGCGCAGGCCCGGGCGGCCGCCGAACGGATCGCCGCCGGCGACCCGTCACCGCTGCTGGGCATCCCGGTCACGGTCAAGGACGCCATCTGGGCCGCCGGCCTGCCGGCCACCAACGGCAGCCGCGCCTACGCCTCCTTCGTGCCCGAGCGGGACGCGACCGTGGTGGCGCGCCTGCGTGCCGCCGGCGCCGTCGTGGTCGGCAAGACCAACAACCCCGAGTTCCTCTACCGCACCTTCACCGACAACCTGCTGTTCGGGCCGACGCGCAACCCCTGGGACCCGTCGCGGACCGCCGGTGGCTCCAGCGGCGGCTCGGCGGCGGCGCTGGCGGCCGGCCTGGGGCTGCTGTCGCTGGGCTCGGACAGCGGGGGGTCGGTGCGCGTGCCGGCGTCCTTCTGCGGCGTGGTCGGGCTCAAGCCGACCCTCGGGGTGGTGCCCGGGGCGCCGGGCTTCCGCGGCTGCCCGAGCCTGTCGAGCGTCGGGCCGATGGCCCGGACCGTCCGCGACACCGCCGTCCTCCTCGACGTCATCGCCGGGATCGACCCCGAGGACCCGGGCAGCGTGCCCTGGGCGGGATCGCCGCGGCTGACCGGGACGGACCTGGCGGGTGCCGATCTGACCCGGCTGCGGATCGCCTACTCCGTGGACCTGGGGCAGGCCGTGGTCGATCCGGAGGTGGAGCGCGTCTTCCGGGCGGCGGTCACGCGGCTGGCCGACCTCGGCTGCCGGGTGGAGGAGCGGCACGTCGCCGGTCCGGAGCTCGTGCCGCTGTGGGGCGCGATCGCCGGCCCCGAGTGCTTCGCCTCCGAGGGGCCGCTGCTGGACCGGTGGCGCGCCGAGCTGGCGCCGGGCACCGAGGCGCTCGTCGAGGCCGGCCGCGCCGTGTCCGCCGCCGAGTACCTGGACGCCCAGCACCGCCGCGCGCTCCTGCAGCGGGACTGGGAGGCGTTCCTGTCCGCGGAGGCCGACGTCCTGCTCACCCCGGTGGCCGAGGTGCCGGCCTATCCGGTCGACGAGGGCCCGCCCGCGACCATCGGCGGCCGGCCCTGCGGGGACCCCGATGCCGAGGAGTGGACCCGCCTCGCGCTCCTGCCCAACCTGACCCGGCAGCCGGCGCTGGCCGTGCCGGTGGGACACACCGCCGGCGGCCTGCCGGTGGGCATGCAGATCGTCGCCCGCCGGTTCCGGGACGACCTGTGCCTGCGCGTCGGCGCCGCCTGGGAGGCACTGACCGGGTTCCCCGCGGAGGTGCCGGGCATCCGCGGCCGCTGACCGGCCCCGGCCTGTCGGCCGTCTCGGCGAGACTGCGGGGGTGGACCGGGTCGTGCTCGTGCGCCGCGGCGGGGACGCCGAGGGCCCGGCCGGGGTCGAGGCCGTCGACTGCGCCGACGACGGGTCGGTCCGGTCGGTCGCCCGGCTGCCCGCGGCCGGGCTGCCCGCCTACGTCCGCGACCGGGAGCGGGGCGGCGTGCGCTGGGTGTGGGACGACACCACCCGCTGGTACCCGGCGCTGCTGGCCGCCGGCGTGCGCGTCGAGCGCTGCAGCGACCTCCGGCTGGCGCACGCCCTGCTCCGGCGCGCGCCGGCCGCCGACCGCGCGCTGCTGGCCTCCGCCGACGCCGCGGGCTGGGCGGCGCTGGCGCCGGTGACCGGCGCCGACCCGGCGCTCTTCCCGCTCGCCGACCCCGCCGACCGGCTCGACCCGGTCGCCGAGGCGGCCCGCCAGCAGGCCGTCGTCGCCGCCTCGCCCGAGCGGGGGCGGCTGGGCCTCCTGGTCGCCGCGGAGTGCTCCGGCGCGCTGGCCGCCGCGGAGATGACCGCCGCCGGGCTGCCGTGGCGGGCCGACGTCCACGACGGGCTGCTGACCGGCCTGCTCGGGCCGCGACCGGTGCTGGGCGCCCGGCCTTCGACGCTGGAGCGGCTGGCCGGGGAGATCCGGGCGGCCCTGGGCGCGCCCGACCTCAACCCCGACTCGCCCGCCGCGGTGCTGCGCGGGCTGCACGCCGCCGGGCTGCCGGTGCTGGACACCCGCTCGTGGACCGTCGAGCAGCTCGACCACCCGGTGGCGGCGCCGCTGCTGGAGTACAAGCGGCTGGCCCGGCTGCTGGTCGCCAACGGGTGGGCCTGGCAGGACACCTGGGTGCGCGAGGGCCGGTTCCGGTCGGCGTTCCTGCCCGGCGGCGTCGTCACCGGGCGGTGGTCGGCGACCGGCGGCGGCGCGCTGTCCATGCCGGTGCAGGTGCGGCCCGCGGCGGTCGCCGACGAGGGATGGCGGCTGGTCGTGGCCGACGTCGCCCAGCTGGAGCCGCGGGTACTGGCCGGGATGAGCGGCGACACCGCGCTGGCCGCGGCCGCCCGCTCGGCCGACCTCTACCAGGGCATGGTCGACAGCGGGGCGGTCGCCACCCGGGCGGAGGCGAAGGTCGGCGTCCTCGGCGCCATGTACGGCGGCACCCGCGGGGAGAGCGGGCGGATGA
Organism: Blastococcus sp. SYSU D00820; assembly: GCF_054050695.1. Classification (NCBI taxonomy): domain Bacteria; kingdom Bacillati; phylum Actinomycetota; class Actinomycetes; order Geodermatophilales; family Geodermatophilaceae; genus Blastococcus; species Blastococcus sp. SYSU D00820. Next base: position 47,113 of record NZ_JBJGZW010000013.1, on the reverse strand, counting down.
TGCCGCGGCTGACCCGCCGCTACCCCCGGGCCATCGGGCTGGTCGAGGGCGCCGCCCGCGCCGGGGAGCGTGGCGAGCAGGTGCGCACCCTGCTCGGCCGCGGCTCGCCGGTGCCCAGCGACCCCGACTGCGGCGACGCGGCCGGCCTCGGCGATCCGCCCGACGCCGCCGACCGGTCTCCGGACCGCGACCGGCGGCGGCGCGCCTGGGGCCGGTTCACCCGCAACTTCGTCGTCCAGGGCACCGCGGCCGAGTGGGCGCTGTGCTGGCTGGCCGACCTGCGCAACCGGCTCTGGCGGCTGGGCGCCGAGGGCCCGCTGGAGGCGCGGCCGCACCTGGTCTTCTTCCTCCACGACGAGGTGGTGGTGCACGCGCCCGAGCACCTGGCCGAAGCGGTCGTGGCGGAGGTGCGGGCGGCGGCGGCCGAGGCCGGGCGGCTGCTGTTCGGCGGCTTCCCGATCGACTTCCCGCTCGACGTGGCCGTGGTGCGGTCCTGGGCCGAGGCGGGGTGAGCGCTCGGTGCCGGGGCATGATCGGACACGTCGTGACGCAGCGGGAGGAGGCGCGGGTGGACCGGACCGGGACGGTCGTCGTCGGGGTCGACGACTCGCCGACGTCCCTGCGCGCTCTCGCCTACGCCGCCGGCGTGGCCCGGCGCCTGGGCGGCCGGCTGGTCGTCGTGCACGTCCGCACCGTCCACTCCGTCGGTCCGGAGCTGGATCCGCTGGGGGTCGCGGTCCAGGCCGCGCACGAGGCGCGGGAGCAGCTGGAGGCCGAGATCCGCGAGGAGGCCGCCCGGCTGGCGCAGGACACCGGCATGGACGTCCGCTTCCTGCTGCGCACCGGTGACCCGCTGCGCGAGCTCACCGCGATCGCCGACCGCGAGCAGGCCGACGTCGTGGTGGTGGGGGCGTCGACCCGCCCGGCCCACCGGCTGGCCGGGTCGCTGGGCGCCCGGCTGGTGCGCAGCTCCGGCTGGCCGGTGACCGTCGTCCCCTGAGCCGGCGTCGGTCGGCCCGGCGGGCCGGGCATCATCGTCGGAGTGACCGACGCCCTCCTCCCGGACGGGCTGACCCCCACCGTGCTCGCGTTCGTGCTCGTCGCCGCGCTGGCGGCCGGCTGGATCGACGCCGTCGTCGGCGGTGGCGGGCTGCTGCAGCTGCCGGCGCTGCTGCTCGTGCCGGGGATCGCGCCGGTGCAGGCGCTGGCGACGAACAAGCTGTCGTCGGTGTTCGGCACGACGACCGCCGCGGTCACCTACCACCTGCGGGTGCGCCCGGACCTGCGCACGGCGCTGCCCATGGCGGCGGTGGCGCTGGCCGGCAGCTTCGGCGGCGCGTCGATCGCCGCCCTGCTGCCGGCCGCCGTCTTCAAGCCGGTGATCGTCGTCGCGCTCGTCGGGATCGCGCTGTTCACCGCGCTGCGGCCGTCGCTGGGCGAGGTGACGGCGCTGCGGCACACCGGACGCCGGCACACCACCGTGGCGCTGGCCATCGGCGCGGTCATCGGCTTCTACGACGGCATCCTCGGGCCCGGCACCGGGTCGTTCCTCGTCTTCGCGATGGTCTCGCTGCTGGGCTACGACTTCCTCAACGCCAGCGCCAAGGCCAAGATCGTCAACGTCGCCACCAACCTCGGCGCGCTGCTGTTCTTCGTGCCGCACGGATCGGTGTTCTGGGGGCTGGGCGTGCTGCTCGGCGCGGCCAACATGCTGGGCGGGTTCCTCGGCTCGCGGACGGCGACCACGCGGGGCAGCGGCTTCATCCGGATCGCCTTCCTCGTCGTCGTGACCGCGCTCGTCGTCCGCGTGGGCTGGGACGTCTGGACGGAGAACCTGCGTCCCCTGCTGGGCTGACGAACCCGCCGTACCGTGGGAGAGATGACGGTCGCGCCCGCCTCCACCCCCGTCCTCGACAACCGCTTCGCCCGCGAGTTCCCGGAGCTCTCGATCGCGTGGCAGGCGGCGGAGACGCCGCGGCCGGAGCTGCTCGCCCTGAACGACCGGCTGGCCGAGGAGCTCGGGCTGGACGCCGGCTGGCTGCGCAGCGACGCCGGCATCGCCTTCCTGACCGGCACCGCCGTGCCCGAGGGCGCCACCCCGGTCGCCCAGGCCTACGCCGGGCACCAGTTCGGCGGGTACTCGCCGCGGCTCGGCGACGGGCGGGCGCTGCTGCTCGGCGAGCTCGTCGACGCCGAGGGCCGGGTGCGCGACCTGCACCTCAAGGGCTCCGGGCGCACGCCGTTCTCGCGGGGCGGCGACGGCTTCGCCGTGATCGGGCCGATGCTGCGCGAGTACGTGATCAGCGAGGCGATGGCCGCGCTCGGCATCCCGACCACCCGGTCGCTCGCGGTCGTGGCCACCGGCCGCCCCGTGCGCCGGGAGACCCTGGAGCCCGGCGCCGTCCTGGCGCGGGTGGCCAGCAGCCACCTGCGGGTGGGCAGCTTCCAGTACGCCCGCGCGACCGGCGACGTCGACCTGCTGCGCCGGCTCGCCGACGCCGCGATCGCCCGGCACCACCCGGCCGCGGCCGACGCGGAGAACCCGTATCTCGCGCTCTACGAGTCGGTGCTCGCCGCGCAGGCCGACCTGATCGCCCGCTGGATGCTGGTGGGCTTCGTGCACGGCGTCATGAACACCGACAACATGACGATCTCCGGCGAGACCATCGACTACGGGCCCTGCGCGTTCCTCGACGTCCTCGACCCGGCGGCGGTGTTCAGCTCCATCGACACCGGTGGCCGCTACGCCTACGGCAACCAGCCGGTGGTCGCCGAGTGGAACCTGGCCCGCTTCGCCGAGGCGCTGCTGCCGCTGGTCGACGAGGAGCAGGACCGCGCCATCGAGCAGGTGGTGGGGGTGCTGGAGACCTTCCGCGGCCGCTACAGCGACGCGTGGTCGGCCGGCATGCGCGCCAAGATCGGGCTGCCCGAGGGGCTCGCGGACGACGTCGCCGAGCCGCTCGTCGACGACCTCGTGGTGCTGCTGACCAGGAACCGCGTCGACGCCACGCTCTTCTTCCGCCGGCTGTCGGCCGCCGCGCGCGGGGACGCCGAGCCCGCCCGGGAGCTGGTGCTGGACCTGGCCGCCTTCGACGAGTGGGCGCAGCGGTGGCGCGCGGTCGGTCCGGACGCCGACGCGATGGACCGGGTCAACCCCGTCTACATCCCGCGCAACCACCTGGTCGAGGAGGCGCTGTCGGCCGCCACCGGCGGCGACCTGGCTCCCCTCGAGCGGCTGCTCGAGGCGGTCACCCGCCCGTACGACGAGCGGCCGGGCATGGAGCGCTACACCGAGGCGGCGCCGGACTCCGCCGGGCCGTACATCACCTACTGCGGCACCTGATCCGCCGGCCGCCGCGCGGCGGAGGCCGCCTGCCGGAAGCGCGCATCGAGCCGGTCAGCCGTCCTCGCGCTGCCGCTCGATGTCCCGGAGCACCGTCTTCCGGGCCTTGCCGAGCTCCCGCTCGGCCCGCTCGGCTCGGTCGAGCTGGCTGTCGCCGGACATCCCCGCGACCCGGCGGCGTGCCTCGGCAGCGGGCAGGTCGACCAGCTCGGCGGCGCGGCGGGCCTCCTGGGCGGCCTCGGTGTTGGGCACGTGCTGCTCGTCGCCGGAGCGCTTCTTCCTCTCGGTGGCCCGCTGCTCGGCGGGGCTGAGCAGCTGCCAGGCCGCGTCGGGCAGGTAGCGCGAGGTGCCGTCGGCGGAGCGGGCGTCGGTGCTGCCCTCGGCGGTGTGCCAGTCCTGCTCGGTCCACTCCTGCAGGTGGCGCTGGCTGTCGGTGCGCTCGCCCTCGTGCACGTAACCGCCCCCGGCCTTCTCGTACTCGGTGGTCAGCAGCTGGCTCTTCCGCGCGCTCCACTGGCCGGGCCGGCCGCCGCGGTCACCTGCCTTGATCTCCTCCTTGAGCCGGGCGCGCAGCTCCGGCTCGGTGTAGTCGCCCTCGTAGTCCGCCGCCGACTTCCCGCTCATGGTCTCCACCGGTACCCGCGCGGGCGGACGGTCAGGCGCTGATCCGCGCGGCCACGTCGGCCAGCCGGTCGACCTCGGAATCCGGCTGCGGCCCGGCGGGGTCGACCTGATGGCCCGGCCGGCGCAGCCGGACCGTCCGGATCCCTGCCTCCAGCGCGCCGCGCACGTCGCGCGCCGACGAGGCGACGTGCACGTACCCCGGTCCGGCCCGCTCGGCGGCGGCACGGTAGATCCGCGGCGCGGGCTTGTAGGCGCGCAACCGCTCCGAGGTGAGGACGGCGTCGGGGTGCACGAGGGCGGCGACCCGGGTGCGGGCGAAGACGTCGTCGTCGACGTTGGACAGCACGCCGACGCGGGCGACCGTGGCCAGGGCCGCGAGGCCGTCGGCGCTGTCGTCCCAGAGCGGCCAGTCGCCGACGGAGGCGAGCAGCGCGTCGGCGTCGGCGGTGGGGTCGCCGGCCAGCCGGTGGTGCCCGTAGACCTCCCCGAGCGCGGCCGCGGCCAGCTCCCGGAACGGCACCCAGGTCGTGCACCGGCGGTGCTGCTCCTTGTTGGCGGCATCCCAGGCGTCGTAGAGCTGTTCCCCGGTCAGCAGCCACGAGCGCTCGGCGGCCAGGCCGGCCAGGACCGCGCTGCCCCCGGTGCGGGAGTCGACCAGGGCGCTGAAGAGGTCGACGGTGACCAGGGGCAGCACGGGCCGACGGTACGACCCGACGATGCGGTGCCGTCCTGTCGCTGCCATGACGTGCCTCCCATCAGAACGGCGGTGGTTCGGCGGCGGCGATCGGCTGGGGTGCAGCGCCGGGGAGGCCGGGTGGTGCGGGGCCGGGGTACCAGTCGGGCCCGGGTGGTCGGGTCACCCGGGTGATGCCGCTGGGTGTGGTGACGGTGAGTTCGCCGTCGTGAGTCATCGAGAACGACCAGCCGCGGGCGTGGGTCTTGAGCCGGTGGTGCCGTCGGCACAGGCAGCAGAGGTTCTCGCAGGAGGTGGCGCCGCCGGAGGCGTGCGGGATGACGTGGTCCAGGTCGGCCCAGCCGGCCCGGTGGTGGCAGCCGGGCATGCGGCAGTGCTGGTCGCGGGTGCGCACGAACCGGTCGGTGGGGTTCGGTGGCCGGTAGGCGTCGACCGGCTCGGGTCTGTCCAGGACCGGGCAGCCGCAGTGACCGTCGTCGAGATGCTGAGTGCAGCCCCGCCGGGCGAGGCGTTCGAGCTCGGCGCGGGTGAGGGTGGCCCGCAGCTCGCCGGTGCCGGGGTCGACCAGGCCGATGTCCAGGCCCCCGCCGCCGGGCGCCTGCAGCCCGCCGGGGCACAGCGCGTCGAGCTGCTCGAGCACCTGCCGCAGGTGCGCGGCGGTGATGGGCTGCCCGTCGACCGCGCCGACCGAGCCACCGCCATCGGCCTGCAGTGCGGGCAGTGGGGCGAGCACGGTGATGTGCGCGGTGACCGGTGGGCGGGTGTCGTCCCAGGGCCGGGTGATCAGGGCGTGCAGGGCCGCCACCCGGAGGACGCCGATGGGTCGGTCGTCCCCGTCGGCTTTGGCGGCGCGGGCCAGCTGGTCGACCGTCGCCCGCATCGCGGCGACCTGCTCGACGGTGCCGGTGACCTCCAGCCGCGCCATCCCGTCACCCAGAGCCCGGTGCTCCACGTTCGCGGTCTTCTTCGCCTGCTCCCGCCGCCGGTCGGCGGCCTGCCGGTCCAGCCGTTGCAGCTCCCGCTGCACCGCCGCCCGCACCCCGCTGACCGACAGCTCCATCGCCTGCGGCAGCACCAGCGCCTCCACCGCCCGCACGACATCCGGGGCGATCTGGCCAGCCTTCTCCACCCCCAGCTCCTGGGCGATGACCCGGGCGCGCGGCCAGTCCAGCTCCCCATCGGCCAGCGCCGCCCAGGTCACCGGCAGCCGGTGCACCAGGTCCAACGACAACCCCAGCAACCCGGTCGCAGTCGCCCGATGACAGCGCAGCACCAACGCCAGCTCGTCGGGGAAGAACTCGCTCACCGCACCCGGCGCCGGATCACCGGCCCAGCCCGGAGACGCCGCACCCGGAGTGTTCGGCGCCGGGTCGTCGTCCACCGGCCGCCGCGCGGCCAGCTCCGCCACCAGCCCCACCTCGTAGCCGGCCAACCGCGACCGCAACTGCTGCACCCGCTCCAGCTCCACGGCCAGCTCGGCATCGGTGCGCGTCTCCGGAGGCAGCACGTCGGACAACCGCGCCGGCCGCTGCCCGGCCAGCAGCGGCGGCTGCGCGGCGGCAGGCAGCACCTGCGCCACGGTCAGCCCGACCCCGAACCCTTCGAACACGTGATCGATGATGCCCGACGGGTACGACAGGAAAGCCCACCTCAGCCGGCTGTGGACAGGCGATCCGGTTGTGGATGGGGGAGGACGTCTCGGCCCCCGGGGGTGGCCCGACCGATGACTTTCCCGCCTCCCGCCGGTCCCTGCACCGGACACCCACTCACGAGAGGCGACCCCGTGCGGCGACTGACCTTCGGCATGAACGTGAGCCTGGACGGTTACGTCGCCGCGCCCGGCGGCGACCTCGGCTGGGGGGTGCCGAGCGACGAGCTGTTCCAGTGGTGGTCCGACCGGGTGGGGGCGACCGGCCTGGCGCTGTACGGGCGCAGGCTGTGGGAGGGGATGAACGCCCACTGGCCGACCGCCGATCAGCAGCCCGGCGCCACACCAGCCCACGTCCAGTACGCCCGCCGCTGGCGGGAGATGCCGAAGGTCGTGTTCTCCTCGACGCTCCGCGCGGTCGACGGGAACGCCCGCCTGGTCACCGGCGACGCGGTCGCCGAGATGGCCCGGCTCAAGGCCGGGGCCGGCGGCCCCATGGACGTCGGCGGCGCCACCCTCGCCGCGGCGGCCATGCGGGCCGGGCTGGTCGACGAGTACGCGGTCGTCACCCACCCGGTGCTGGTGGGCGGCGGTACCCCGTTCTTCACGGCCCTGGACGACCGGGTGGGCCTGGACCTGGTGGAGACCCGGACATTTCCCGGCGGCGTGCTCCTGGCCAGGTACGAGACCAGGCGCTGAGCCCGGACGCCGCTGCCCTCGTCAGCCGGAGCACCCCACCGACGGCAGACTGGCCGCCGTGAAGGTCCTGCTCCCCGACTCCCTGCCGCTCGCCCCGACCCTTCCGGAGGGCGTCACCGCCGTGTCCTACGCGGTGGATGCGCCCGTGCCCGACGAGCACCTCGACGCCGAGGTGCTGGTCGTCTGGGGCAACGCACCCGCCGACCTGGCCACCGCGGCCGGCCGGATGCCGCAGCTGCGGTGGGTGCAGACCCTCGCCGCCGGGCCCGACGCCGTGCTCGCCGCCGGGTTCCCCGAGCACGTGGTCGTCACGTCGGGACGTGGGCTGCACGACCGCACGGTGACCGAGCACGCGCTGGCCCTCGTGCTCGCTCTCGTGCGGCGGCTGCCCGCCGCGGGCCGGGCGCAGACGGAGCACCGGTGGGCACGGGAGCTCGGCGGCCTGCAGCCGCTGCACCCCGACGGAGCGGTCACCACGCTGCTGGGCGCCCGCGTCCTGATCTGGGGCTTCGGCTCGATCGCGGCGACCCTCGCGCCGCTGCTGCGCGACCTCGGCGCACGCGTGCGCGGTGCCGCCCGCACCGCGGGGGAGCGGGCCGGCGTCCCGGTGGTGGGGGAGGCGGACCTCGCGCGGGAGCTCGCCGACACCGACGTCCTGGTGATGCTCCTGCCGGCGACCGAGGCGACGACGCGGGCGCTGGACGCCGATCGGCTGTCGGCCCTGCCGCCGCACGCCTACGTGGTGAACGTGGGCCGGGGGGCGACGGTCGACGAGGCCGCCCTGGCCGACGCCCTGCGGGAGGGCCGGCTGGCCGGCGCCGCGCTGGACGTCACCGCGACCGAGCCGCTGCCCGAGGACTCGCCGCTGTGGGACGTGCCCGGTCTGCTGCTGACCCCGCATGCCGCAGGTGGACGTCCGGTGGGGGCCGACGAGCTGCTCTCGGCCAACCTGGCCGCGTTCGTCGACGGGGGAGAGCTGCGCAACGTGGTGCCCCGCTGAGGAGGCGCCGGCTCACCAGCGCAGCGGGTCCACCGACCGGGACTGCGCGGTGCGGCAGGCCCGGCAGTTGCCCCAGGTGAGCAGGCGGGCCGGCGTCGTCGGCTCGCCGCACTCGGGGCACTCCACCGACTCGCTCTCCTGGGCGCGCGCCGCGGCGAGGTCGCGGGCGTGCTGCTCGTGCACGGCGCCGTCGCCCCGGCAGGTACAGCCGAGGTGGGCCGCCGAGCAGCCTCCGTTGTGCATCCCCATGAGATCTCCCTGCGCCGGGCGGACGGGCCGCGTGCGTGCGGCCCGCGAGAGACAGAAGGGGCCCGGCGAGATCGCCGGGCCCCTCCTCGTTGCTCAGATCGCGCGGACGTTCTCCGCCTGCGGGCCCTTCTGGCCCTGCGTGATGTCGAACTCCACGCGCTGCGCCTCCTCGAGCGACCGGTAGCCGCTGCCGGAGATGGCGGAGAAGTGGCAGAAGACGTCAGCGCCGCCGCCGTCCTGCTCGATGAAGCCGAAGCCCTTCTCCGCGTTGAACCACTTCACTGTGCCCTGAGCCATGTCGTTCTCGTTCCGTGCTGGGAGGTGTCCGGCCCGACAGTCGTCGGTCCGGGGTCGCCGCACCGACCGGAAGCACCGGGGAGGAACGTCAGGCAGAGACGACTGCGGACGTCCGGGAACGAGGCAGAAGCGCAACAGCGACCGGCTACCACAGTACGGGGTTCGCGGCCCGTCGTGGTGGGCGGTCGTCGATCAGGCGCTCAGCGCGTCCCGGCGGGCCAGGCGCACCCGGCGCCGCTCACGCTCGGACAGGCCGCCCCAGATGCCGAAGCGCTCGTCGTTGGCCAGGGCGAACTCCAGGCACTCGGCCTGCACCGAGCAGCCGTGGCACACGCGCTTGGCCTCGCGGGTCGAGCCGCCCTTCTCCGGGAAGAAGGCCTCGGGGTCGGTCTCGGCGCAGAGCGCGTCCAGCCGCCACGACTCGTCGCCGATCGGCGCCTGCCCCCAACCGGTGGCCGGCGTCGCGTCGACGTCGGACCAGGTGGTCGGCTCGGTGATCAGGCTCAGGTGACTGCGGGAGAAGGAAGGCACGGGGGTCTCCTCGGGACGACGGTGGCGTACGGCCGGTGTGACGGACGGGTACGCCCTGGCTGCTGCCGGTGACGTTACGGATCCGAGACCTGTGCGGGCATCGGCAGGAACTAGCGAAACCGCTCCGTCCGTTTGGCGGAACCTGCGCCCGCCGCGCTCGCCACGCCGTCCGGCGCGACCGCCGGCTGGTAGGACCCCACCGCGGCAGCCCGAGAAAAAGTTCCGGCCGGGTTGTCGATCCGGCCCGGGCAGGCGTGTCGGAGTGATGACGGGCCCGAACGGCGGGCCCGGCCACCAGGAGGACGAGATGGCCCAGTACATGATCCTGATCTACGAGGACGAGGCGCAGTACGCGACCGCCACCCCCGAGGTCATGGGCGAGATCATGCAGGAGCACGACGCCTTCACGGCCGGCGTGCCGGCGCTCGGCGCGAAGATCCTCGGCGGGGAGGCACTGGAGCCGACGTCCACGGCCACCACCGTGCGGGGCGGCGCCGAGGTCACCGACGGGCCCTTCGTCGAGACCAAGGAGGCGCTGGGCGGCTACTACCTCGTGGAGGCCCCCGACCTCGACACCGCCCTCGCCGTGGCCAAGACGGTGCCGGCGCGGTTCGGCGGGGTCGAGGTGCGCCCGGTGATGACCTTCGACTGACATGCCTGCCGCCGCCGACGCCGTCGCGGCCGCGGTCGCCGACGCGCACCGTCGCGAGTGGGCCTTCGTGCTCGCCGCGACGGTGCGCGTCACCCGCGACATCGACGTCGCCGAGGAGTGCGTCCAGGAGGCCTTCGCCTCGGCGCTCACCGACTGGCGCACCTCGGGGGTTCCGGCGCGCCCGGGCGCCTGGCTGACCACCGCGGCCCGGCGCCGCGCGCTGAACGTGCTCCGCCATCGCGGGGTCGAGCAGCGTCACCTCCCGCTCCTGGTCGAGGACGACGTCGCGCCCGAGCCCGCCGGCGACGAGGAGCACGGCTTCCCCGACGACCGGCTGCGGCTGGTGGTCACCTGCTGCCACCCCGCGCTGGACCGGCCGGCGCAGGTCGCGCTGACCCTCCGGCTGGTGTGCGGGCTGACCACCGCCGAGGTGGCCCGCGCCTTCCTGGTCAGCGAGCCGACCATGGCCGCCCGGATCACCCGGGCCAAGAAGAAGATCGCGCGGGCCCGCATCCCGTACCGGGTGCCCTCGGCCGCGGAGCTGCCCGCGCGGGTGGATGCCGTGCTCACCGTCGTCCACCTGCTCTTCACGACCGGGCACGCGTCACCCGCGGGGGAGGAGCTGGTGCGCCGCGACCTGGTCGAGCGGTCGGTGCAACTGTGCCGGATGCTGCGCGGGCTCCTGCCGCGGGACCCCGCCGTGGCCGGGCTGCTGGCCCTGCTCCTGCTCACCGACGCCCGCCGCGAGACCCGCACCGCCCCGGACGGCCGGCTGCTGCTCCTGGAGGAGCAGGACCGCTCGCGGTGGGACCGGGCGGCGGTCACCGAGGGCGTGGCGCTGGTGCGGGAGGCGCTGCGGGTCCGGCCGCCGTCCCGGTACGCGCTGCAGGCGGCGATCGCCGCGGTGCACGCCGAGGCGCCGACCTGGGCCGACACCGACTGGGCGGAGATCGTGGCGCTCTACGGCGTCCTGACCGAGGTGTGGCCCTCGCCGGTGGTCGCGCTCAACCGCGCCGTCGCCGTCGGCTTCGCCTCCGGCCCGGCGGCCGGGCTGGAGGCCCTCGACGCGCTCGCCGCCGAGCCGCAGCTGGCCGGCTACGGGTACCTGCCCGCGGCTCGCGCGGACCTGCTGCGCCGGCTGGGCCGGTACGAGGAGGCACGGCTCGCCTACGGCGAGGCGCTGCTGCTGACCGGCAACGCCGTCGAGCGGGAGTTCCTGGCCGCCCGGCTGGCCGCCCTCGGGTGAGCGGTCAGCCGAACGCGGCGACGGTGCGGTCGAGGAAGTCGTTGCCGAACGCCCCGCGCGGGTCGTACCGCCGCACCAGTGCCCGGAAGTCGGCCATCCGCGGATAGCGCTCGGCCAGCTCCGCGGCGCCGGTGGTGAACAGCTTGCCCCAGTGCGGCCGGGCTCCGAACGGGCGCAGCGCGGCCTCGATGTCCGGCAGCAGCGCGGTCACCCGCGGCTGGTCGGGCCGCCAGGTGAAGTGCAGCGCCAGCACGTCCTGCCCGGAGGCGGGGCTGAGCCACAGGTCGTCGGCCGCGACCGTGCGCAGCTCGCTCACCATCAGCAGCGGCGCGATCCGGTCGGCCAGGGCCCGCAGCGCCTCGCAGGCGGCCCGGCCGTGCCGGCGCGGCACGAACCACTCGCTCTGCAGCTCGTCGCCCCTGCTCGGGGTGAACTCGGCGCGGAAGTGGGGAAGCCGCTCGTGCCACTCGCCGGGCACCCCCAGCTGCTCGGTCAGGTTCTCCACGGGAGTGTCCGGCAGCATGTGCGTCGGCTCGGTCGCCGCCCGCGCGCCGAAGAAGTCCTCCGGCGCGACGTCGAGCTCGTCGGGGCGGGACTTGACCCACACCGAGGTGACCGCCGTCCAGTCGGTGAAGACGCTGACGCTGTACGCCGCGTCGGTGACGGCGTCGAGGTCGGCGAACAGCCGGTCCCAGGTCATCCCGACGTAGACGGTGTTGCGGACGTCGAAGGTCGGGCAGAACCGCAGCCCGATCCGGGTGACCGCGCCGAGCGCGCCGAGGTGCACGACCGCCCCGGGCAGGTCGGGATGCCCGGGCCCGAGCCGCACCAGCTCGCCGTCGGAGCGCACCAGGTCCAGCCCGGCGACCGAGGTGCTCAGCGAGCCGTTGCGGTTGCCCGAGCCGTGCGTGCCGGTGGCGGTGGCCCCGACGACGGTGATGTGCGGCAGGGAGGCGAGGTTGGGCAGCGCGCGACCGGTGCCGGCCAGCTCGCGGACCAGCGCGCTGTACTGCATGCCGCCGGGCAGCCAGACCACGCCCGAGCCGTCCGCGTCGACCTCGTACTCCACGGGGCCCGCCAGCCGGTCGAGGACGACGTGGTCGGCGGTGGTGTCGGCGATGTCGTTGAAGCAGTGCCGCGAGCCGAGCACCTTGACCCGCTCGGCGCCGGCGACGACGGCCTGCACCTCCTCGACCGACGCCGGCCGGTGCACGCGGGCGGACCGGTAGGTGAGGTTGCCCGCCCAGGTGCGCAGCGGAGCCGGGGCGGTCACCGGGCGGCCGCGAGCGACGGGCTGAGGACGACGGGCAGCGACTCGTACCCGCGCAGGATGATCGTGCTCCTCCGCGTCCCGGCGCCGGCCGCGGCGAGGTCGGGGAACCGCTCGAACAGCGCCTGCAGCGCCACCTCGCCCTCCATCCGGGCCAGCGCCGCGCCCAGGCAGTAGTGGATGCCGCTGGAGAACGCGACGTGGTCGCGGGCGTTGGCCCGCGTGACGTCGAAGGCGTGCGGATCGGCGAAGACCCGCGGATCGCGGTTGGCGGCGGCCAGCACGAGGAGCACCAGCTCGCCCTCGGCGACCGGGACGCCGGCGATCGTCGTGGCGGTGCGGGCGCGCCGTCCGGTGCGCTGCACCGGGGACTCCACGCGGAGCACCTCGTCGACCGCGTTCGGCCACAGCGCGGGGTCCTCGGCGAGCAGCCGGCGCTGCTCCGGGGCGGCGAACAGCAGCGCGGCGCCGTTGCCGATGAGGTTGACCGTCGTCTCGAAGCCGGCGCCGAAGACGAGCGCCGCGGTGGCGAGCAGCTCCTGCTCGGTGAGCCCGGCGCCGTCCTCGTCCGCCGCGGTGACCAGCGAGGAGAGCAGGTCGGCGCCCGGGGCGCGGCGCAGGCTGCGCAGGTGGCCGCGGAACCACGCGTCGAGCTCGCCGAGGTTGCGCTCGACGCTGCGGTGGGTGCGCCAGTCCAGCCCGATGTCCAGGCTCGGGGTGGCGCCGTCGCCCCACGCGAGGAACTGCTCGCGCATGGCCACCGGAACGCCGAGCACCTCGGAGATGACCGTGACCGGCAGCAGGCTGGCGTAGCGGGCGACGAGGTCGACCGGGGCGCCCGTCGCCGCCTCGCGCTCGAGGTCGTCGAGCAGGTCCTCGGCGATCTCCCGGGTGCGCTCGCGCAGCCGGGCCACCGCCCGGGCGCTGAAGGCGCGGCTGACCAGCTTCCGGTAGCGGGTGTGCTCCGGAGGGTCGACGGCGAGCATCGACGGCGGGTCGATCGGGCCGACGCTGCGCCGGGGGCCGGCCAGCCGCAGCAGCGCCCGGAGCACCGGCGGCAGCCCGTCGGTGCGGTTGCCGCCGATCTGGCCGAACGCGTCACTGCGCAGCACCTCGGTGCAGACGTCGTGGTGGACGCTGACCCGCGCGAAGGCGCCGCCGGCGAACGGGCGCGGGGTCCGCAGCCGCTCGTAGTGCGGATACGGGTCCTCCCGGACCTCCCGGCTGAGGAGCACCTCCGCGTCGGCGTTGCCCTTCCGGGCCCGCGCGCGGATCGCCAGCCGCATCGCCCCGTGCGTCGCCGCCCACCGCACCGCGCTGCGCACCGTCTCGTCCACCGGCCCCCGCTCCCCGCCGTCCCTGCCGGGCCCATCCTCACCGGCGTCGCGGCCGGTCACAACGGGCGCCCGCGGATCCAGTCGACGACCAGCTCGGGCTCGACGTAGGGCTCGCCCGGCACGGCCTTCTCCGGGAAGTCGAAGACGGCGAGCATCGTCTGCATCGGGTAGTCGGGCGTGACCGCCACGGTGCGCACCGGCTCGCCGTCCACGAGGAAGACCGCCCCGTCCGGCCGCCAGTCGACGGCGTAGGTGTGGAACTGCGCGACGTCGATCGGCAGCCGCGGCGCGGCGAAGTCCTCGACCATCCGCGGATCGCGGAACGGGTGCGTGCCCATGCCCACGGCCGCGCTCGGGTCGGCGTCGAGCGCGTCGCCGAAGACCTCCATCACGCAGATCTCCGCGCACCGCTCGGGGCGGTCCTCCAGGCCGACCAGCCACCACGCGGCCATCGACCGCGGGGTCAGCGTGGCGCGGGCGCGCATCTCCAGCCGCCCGTAGCGCGGCGTCCAGCCCCACATCGCCGGCTGCTCCTCCCGGACGACGGCGCCCGGGCGCACCGGCTGCTGGCCGATCGTGCTGCCCACCGGCCCGGAGAACACGCCGGACTGGACGCCCGACACGCGCAGCGGCGGGTGGTCGTCGGGGCACCAGAGGGGGTGCTCCTCGGGCAGGCGCAGGCGCAGGCAGGAGCCGGCCACCTCGTACGCGGCCGCGGCGGCGGCCCGCGAGCTCCACTGCGGCAGGTAGGCCGGCACCCAGACGTCGGGGTCCAGGCCGGGGGAGTCGAAGGAGTCGTCGAACGCCGTCACCGCGCCAGGATCACCTGCCGTGCCCGGTGGCGAAACTGCCGGGCGTCATCGAGGTGACCGCGGCGAAGTCGCGGGTGAAGTGCGCCTGGTCGGCGTAGCCCAGGGCGGTCGCCACCTCGGCCAGGGTGGTCGACCCGGCGCGCAGCCGCCCGGCCGCCTCCTGCAACCGGCGGCGCTGGATCAGCCACTTCGGGGTCAGCCCCAGCCGGCGCTGCACCAGCCGCTGCAGGGTCCGCTCGGGCAGGTCGAACGCCGCGCAGATCTGCGCCACCCGGGTGACCTCGGGGGAGGACTCCACGAAGGCGACCAGCCGGTTGACCAGCTCGCCCTCCGGGTCGACGGGCAGGTACGGCCGCAGCGCCTCGCCGTAGGCAGCCATCGCCGCGGCGTGCGCGCCGGGGGAGGTGGGGTCCGGCGTCATCGCGGCCCGGACCCGCTCGGCCAGCAGCCGGCCGGCGTCGCCGAGCACGTCGGCGACGTCGACGTACCGGTCGGTGTACCCGGCCATCGACGAGCCGGTCAGCAGCGACCCGGCCGCGGGCTCGCACATCACGCCGACCGCCCAGCCGTCGCCGGTGAGGGTCGTCGTGGACAGCCCGGCCACGACGCCGTAGAAGCGCGCGTAGTCCGGTGCCACGACGATCAGCGCGACGGGGTACTGCAGCACCTGCTGCGGGGCCTCCTGCCCGGCCGGCACCGACCACACCGGGATCCAGAAGCGCTGCAGCAGCCCGGCGAACTCCGGGCCCGCGTCGTAGCGGTGCATGACGTGCGAGGTGTCGCCGGCGCGGCGCAGGTGCGCCCGCTCGATCCGGTCGGTGTCGGGTTTCATCAAGACCGACGGTGCCCTGTTCCCTAGCGTCCCGTCCATGACCGACACCGCATCGACCGACATCGCCACCCGCTACGCCGAGGTCTCCGGTGCCCTGCTCGCCGTCCTCGACGCCGTGCCCGCCGACGCGTGGTCGCGGCCGTCCCCGTGCGAGGGCTGGACCGCGCGCGACGTCGTGGCGCACCTGCTCGACACCCAGCGCGAGTTCCTCGCCGGCCGGGGCATCGACCCGGGCGCGGCTCCCGACGTCGCGGCTGACCCGGCCGCGGCCTGGCGCGACCACGCCCGGCGGGTCGCCGGCGTGCTGGGCGACCAGGCGGTCGCCGGAGCGCCCTTCGAGGGGTTCTTCGGACCGACGACGGTCGGCGAGACCCTCGACCGGTTCTACGTGTGGGACATGGTGGTGCACCGCTGGGACGTCGCCCGCGCGGCCGGCCTGGACGCGGGCCTGACCGACGCCGAGCTCGACGGGATCGAGGCCGGCGCCGACGGCTTCGGCGAGGCGCTGTACATGGAGGGCATCTGCCGGCCGGGGCCCGCCGTCGGTGACGACGCGCCGCGCGAGGCCCGGGTGCTGGCGCGGCTCGGGCGCAGCGTCTGAGCCCCCGGGCTCAGTCCAGCGGGGTGTACCCGGGGACGGAGCCGGCGAGCCATGCCCGCCAGCGCGGCGCCTCCCGGGCGGCGACGGCCTCGCCGCCGGCGCCGAACAGGTACTCCCGCACCGCCACCGTGCCGCCGGCGTGGTCGAAGGCCGCGATCTCGACCACGCCGGGGTGCGGCCGGTCGGCGCGCAGGGTGACGCCGCGCGGCTGCACGTCGACGACGGTGCCGGCGGTGGCGGGGGCGCCGCCGTCCAGGTCGACGGTGTCGCCGGCGGTGACCGCCGCCAGCCCCAGGGCGGTGAGCAGCTCGCGGGCGACGTCGTCGGGTGAGCGGCCGGGCACCGTCCCGAAGACCGCGACCTGGGCGGCGGTCTGCCCCGGGAAGTGGGTCAGGGCCAGGCGCAGGTTCTGCAGGGCGGCCCGCCAGCCCTCGTCGGTGCCCTCGAGCTGGTCCTCCCAGCCCTCGCCGTCGTGGAAGAAGCCGCTGACCAGCCGCACCACGCAGGTGCCGCCGTCGCGCGCCTCGACCAGGAGCTCGGTCGCCCACGGCGGGGCGTCGGGCGCGTCGGGGTTCCAGTCGCGCTCCTCGTAGGCGAACCGGTGCGGCGGCTCCCAGGCGGTGACCACTCCCTCGGAGCTGCCGAAGGGGCCGTGGTAGGTGGTGATCCGGCCGCCCTCGCGCTCCTCCACCTCGGCGGGGACGAACCAGGTGGCGATGCCCGGCCCGGTGGCGATCGCCTGCCACACCAGTGCCGGGTCGCCGGGGACCTCGACCTCGTGCGCGGAGATCCGCGCGGTCGGCTCGTCGGGGTCGTAGCGGGTCACGACGGCTCCTCGGGGGACGGGCCGGCGGGAACGCCGGCGGGAACGGGGTGCAGGCCGACGAGCACGCGCTGCCACCGGCCGTCCGGGGCCCGCTCGTCGTGGTACCGGGCCACCAGCCGGGTGACCGCGGCGGCCAGCTCGTCGGCGAAGGCGGCGCGGTCGGCGGGGGAGGCGAAGCGGACGTCGGCGTCCAGGGCGAACACCGGGAGGGCGGTGCCCGACCGCCGTGCCCGGGCGGCCATCCCGCCCACCTCGCGCAGCACCCGGCCGGCGAGGGCGAGCAGGTAACCGGCCGACAGGCGGTCGCGCACGCGACCGGCGTCGGCGGCCGCGCTGCCCAGGGCGTCGGGGGAGACCAGGTACCCGGCCGCGGTGGC
The DNA here is from genome assembly GCF_054050695.1 of Blastococcus sp. SYSU D00820. Taxonomy (NCBI): domain Bacteria; kingdom Bacillati; phylum Actinomycetota; class Actinomycetes; order Geodermatophilales; family Geodermatophilaceae; genus Blastococcus; species Blastococcus sp. SYSU D00820. Next base: position 30,075 of record NZ_JBJGZW010000013.1, on the reverse strand, counting down.
GACGACGAGGCGCTCGGTCAGCCCGCCCCACTGCCGGGTGCCGCTGGGCTCGACCAGGCCGTGCTCCTCGAGCCGGCGCAGGTGGTAGTTGACCTTCTGCCGGGTGAGGCCGACCCGCTCGGCCAGCGTGGCCGCGGAGGCCGGGGTGCGGAGCTCGGCCAGGAGCCGGGCGCGGACCGGGTCCAGCGCCGCGGCGGCCGCGGCGGGCTCGGTGATGACGTCGACCGATCGCACGTCGCCAGCGTGCGCCCTGACAAGAAAAACTGTCAAGAGAGCCGCCCGCCGACGCCCGAGCGCCCCCGGGCCGCGCTCCGCGACGGTCCCCGGAGGCGCCCCGCGCCGGTCAGTAGGTGAAGCGCCCCACGCCGGCCCGCAGCCCGGCGGCCATCCGGGCCAGCTCCTCGACGGCGATCCGCGTCTGCCCGAGCGCCTCGGTGGTCGACTGGGCGGCCGTGCTGACGCCGGTGACGTTGCCGGCGATCTCGCCGGACCCCTCCGCCGCCTCCGCCACCGACCGCGACATCTCGGCGGTGGTGGCGGTCTGCTCCTCGACCGCGCCGGCGATGGTCACCTGGAAGTCGTTGATGGAGCCGACGACCTCGGTGATCCGCCCGATCGCGGCCACCGCCGAGTCGGTGTCGCCCTGGATGGCCGCGACCCGGGCGGTGATGTCCTCGGTCGCCCGCGCGGTCTCCCGGGCCAGCTCCTTGACTTCGTTCGCGACGACCGCGAAGCCCTTGCCCGCGTCGCCGGCGCGGGCGGCCTCGATCGTGGCGTTCAGGGCCAGCAGGTGCGTCTGCTCGGCGATCGCCGTGATGGCCTTGACCACCGTGCCGATCTCCCGGCTGGAGGTGCCGAGTGCCTCGACCGTCCGGCCGGTCTCCCGCGCCTCCTCCACCGCCGCCGCGGCGACCCGGGCGGCCTCCGTGGCGTTCCGGCTGATCTCGCGGATCGACGCCCCCATCTGCTCGGCACCGGCGGCCACGGTGGCGACGTTGCGGCTGACCTCCTCGGCGGCGGTCGACACGACGCCGGACTGGGCCGCGGTCTCCTCCGCGGCGGCGGCGATCTGCGCGGAGGAGGCGCTCAGCTCCTCGGAGGAGGCGGCGACCGCGTCGGCCGAGCCGGCCACCTCGCCCATGACCTGCCGGAGCTCGCCGAGGGCGGCGTCCAGCGCCGCGGCGGTGCGGCCCACCTCGTCGCCCGAGTCGACGTCCGCCGGCCGGGTCAGGTCGCCGGTCGCGAGGGCCTCGGCCGTGGCCTGCACGCGGCGCAGGCCCCGGGTGATCGCCCGGGCGACCAGCGCCCCGACGGCGAGGGCGGCGGCGGTGCCGGCGAGCAGGACGCCGGCCAGCAGCCACGCCGTGCGCTCGTACGCGGCCGTGGCCTCCGCGGCGCTCGCGGCGGCGTTGGCCTGCCGCCGCTCGACCAGCTGGTCGATGTCGGCCATCACCTGCGTGGCCACTGGCGTGACCGTGGCCTCGCGCGCCGCGGACCAGCCGGCCAGGTCGCCGGCGTCGGCCAGGGCGTCCAGGGCGGGGAGCTGCTGCTCGTAGTCGGCGACGCCGTCGAGCACGTCCTCCATCAGCTGCTGCCCGGCCGCGGAGGGGGCGGTGTCGAGGTAGCGCTGCGCGGCGGCGGCCAGCTCGTCGAGGGCGGCCTCGCGGGCGGTCATGTACCGGGCGCGGTCGGCGGGGTCGGTGGCCACGGCGTAGTTCGTGGCGGCCAGGCGCAGCGCGTAGAACTGCCCGCGGACCGTCTCGACCTCGGCGGTGCCCACCAGCTCCTTGCGGTACATCTCCTCGGTGGCCGCGGCGGTGGCGCCCAGGCTGCGCAGCCCCAGGACGCCGACGAGCACCGCGACCAGCACGGCCACGCCGACGGCCAGGAGGATCTTGGTCCGGATGCCCGCGTCGCGGATCCGGCGGGTGGGTACTGCACGCACTGGGGGCCTCCGTGGCTTCCATGGGGTCGAGCGGGCTCGGTGCGAGCCGGCACGCTGTGTGTGCGTTGCGCAGCACTCCGTGATGCACGACCGATTCCCCGTCTCACCCCGAGGGGTGAGGCCCCGCCCGGCGGCTCAGCGCTCGCCCGGGTAGGGCGGCGTGCTGTCGGCGACCACCGCGCCGCGCCGGCCCGGCGGCTGCTCGGGGCCCACGGTCGAGTCGCGGTGGGTCTGGCGCTCGATCTCCGCGTTGAACGCCGCCCCGAGCAGCACCAGGAAGACGGTGACCCACAGCCAGACCATGCTGATGGCCACCCCGGCCAGCGAGCCGTAGGTCGCCGCGTAGTCGCCGAGGCCCTGCACGTAGGCGAAGAACCCGAGGGTGGTGCCCAGCCACAGCACGGTCGCGAACACCGAGCCCCCGGTGATCCACCGCCAGCGGGCCTGCCGGCGGTCCGGCCCGACCCGGTAGAGGACGGCGAGCACCCCCACCATGAGCACCGCGAGGGCCGCGATCCGCGCGACCGCCAGGACCGGTCCCGGCGCGCCCTCGAGCGCGGCGGACAGGACGCCGGCCATGGCCGTGGCGCCGGCCAGCAGGACGGCGCCGCCGAGCACGAGCACCAGCGCCAGGCCCATGCGGCGCAGCAGGCCCCGCGTCTCCGTCTCGTGGTAGGCCGCGGTGAGGCCGTCGATCAGGTACGTCATCGCGGTCGTCGCCGTCCACAGCGCCAGCACCAGCCCGGTCAGCCCGCGCACCGTGAGCACCTGCGCCGAGGCGGTGGTGATCGTCGTCAGCTGGTCGGCGACGACGGTCTCCAGCTCGGCCGGCAGCATGCCGGTCACCGCCGACAGCTGGGCCAGGGCGCCCTCGGGGGTGTTGATGACGCCGTACACGGACAGGGCCGTCACCAGCACGGGCGCGACCGACAGCAGCGCGAAGAACGAGACCGCCGAGGCCTGGACCATCAGCCGGTCGCCGCCGGCCTGGGCGAGCACCCGCCGCGTGACGTGCCACCAGCGGCGCGGCCGGACCCGGCGCGCCGGACCCGCGTCGTGGGCCATGGCTCATCAGACCGCTCCGCCCGGCGGCCCGCAACGCGCACCCGGGGACACGCCCTGCCCGCGCGGGCCGGCCGGGGGAGACTCGCGCCATGACCAGGGTCGGGCTGGTGCTGGGTGCCGGTGGGGTCGTCGGGCAGGCCTACCACGCGGGCGTGCTGGCGGTCCTCGAGCACGACCACGGCTTCGACGCGCGGACGGCGCACACGGTCGTGGGCACCTCGGCGGGCTCGATCACCGGCACCCTGCTGCGGCTGGGCGTCTCGGCGGAGGACCTCGCCGCCTGGACGGTCAAGGCACCGCTGTCCGGCGACGACGACGTGCTGCGCCAGATGGCCGGCACCGACGTCCCCGAGCTCGCGCCGTTCCGCCCGCTGGAGCTGCTGCGGCGCCCGATGCGGCTGCCCGGGCCGCGGATGGTGGGCCGGGCGCTCACCCGCCCGTGGGCGTTCCGCCCCTTCGCGGCGGGGATGGCCCTCGTGGCCCCGGGCCGGCACGACGTCGTCGAGCAGCTGGCGGCCCTGCGGGAGCTGGAGCAGCCGGAGTGGCCGGAGCAGGCGCTGTGGATCTGCGCGGTGCGCCGCCGCGACGGGCGCCGGGTGGTGTTCGGCCGTCCCGGTGCCCCCGAGGCGCCGGTGCACCTGGCGGTCGCCGCCTCCTGCGCCGTGCCCGGCTACTTCGCCCCGGTGGCCATCGGCCGGCACACCTACGTCGACGGCGGCGTGCACTCGCCGACCAACGCCGCGGTGCTGCGCGGACGCGGGCTGGACGTGGTGGTCGTCGTGTCGCCCATGAGCGGGCCGCCCGGCGCGCGTCCCGACGTCTACGCCGCGTCCCGCCGGCACTCCGCCCGCCTGCTGCGGCGGGAGGTCCGCGCCCTGGAGGCCGCCGGGATCAGGACGGTCGTCTTCGCACCCGGCGCGGACGAGCAGGCGGTGATGGGCAACGACATGATGTCGCGCGCCCGCCTCGACGAGATCATCGCCCGGTCGTTCCTCGCCGCCGGCGCGCAGGCGGCCCGCCCCGAGGTCGCCGAGCTGCTGCGCATCGCCGCCGGGTCCGGGTGATCCGGCAAGCTCCAGGCGTCGCCGGCGTCGCGCCGGGGTAGTCCCGCGCCTGTTCCACGCATGCCCTGCGACGGAGGAGGACCAGCGGTGAGCACGAGGGTGGAGAGGTCGATCCAGGTCGACGTCCCGGTCCGTACGGCCTACGACCAGTGGACCCAGTTCGAGGACTTCCCGCACTTCATGGACGGGGTGCGCGAGGTGCACCAGCACGACGACCAGCGGCTGCACTGGGTGGCCGAGATCGCCGGCGTCCGGCGCGAGTGGGAGGCGACGATCCTCGAGCAGATGCCCGACGAGAAGATCGCCTGGGCCGCGACGGAGGGCGCCACCAACGCCGGCGCCGTCCGCTTCCAGGCCGCGGGGCCCACGTCGACCGTCGTCCACCTGTCGCTGGAGTACGAGCCCGAGGGGCTCGTCGAGCAGGTCGGCGACAAGCTCGGCATCGTCGAGCGGCGGGTGCGCGGTGACCTCGAACGGTTCAAGGCGCTGGTCGAGAGCGAGGGCTACGCCAGCGGCGCCTGGCGCGGGGCGATCAACCCGCACCTCGACGCCGGCACCCCCGGCGCGGACGCCGCCTTCGCCTCCCGTGGCGACAGCGGCAAGGCCGGCGTCTCGACGGCGGGCGTCGTGGCCGGTGTCGCGGCGGTCGCCGGGGCCGCGGCCGCCGGGGTGGCCGCCGCGGCCTCCGGTGGCAAGGAGGAGCCGGCGCCGCGGGCGGAGGGCGTGGTGCAGCCCCAGGAGGTCACCGTCGTCGACCAGCCGCCGCCCGACGCGGTGCGCGACGACGTGCTGGTGGAGGAGTCCGACCCCGAGGGCTACACCAGCCGCGGCTCGACGGAGGGCGTCGAGAAGGGCGTGCGGGAGGGCGGGGACGACCCGATGGTCGGCGGCGGCAGCCGCTGACGCCCACCGCTCGAGGGGCCCGCGGTCGGTGACCGCGGGCTCCTCGTCGTCCCGGCCGTCTCCTTGACCTCGAGCGCGGTCGAGGTCCGAGGCTGGGCGGGCGACGGGGCGGGACCCTCAGGAAATCGGTCGCCTCCGGTGAGTTCCGGGGCCAGGTTCTGTCGTAGCTCCCGGACATGCTCCCCGGACCCGACACACGAGGACCGCCGATGACCGCAGCCACACCGCTCGCCATCGAGGCGAGCGGGCTCAGGAAGTCCTACGGCACCACGCGCGCCGTCGACGGGGTCGATCTCGCCGTGCCCACCGGCACCGTGTACGGCGTGCTCGGCCCCAACGGCGCGGGCAAGACCACCACCATCCGCATGCTGGCGACGCTCATCGCCCCGGACGGCGGCTCCGCCCGGGTCCTGGGCCACGACGTGGTCACCGAGGCCGACACCGTGCGGGGGCTGGTCAGCCTTACCGGCCAGCTGGCCTCGGTCGACGAGGAGCTGACCGGGCGCGAGAACCTCGTGCTGCTCGGCCGGCTGCTGGGCTACTCGCGCGCCGCCGCCCGAGCCCGCGCCGACGAGCTGCTCGAGGCGTTCGACATCGCCGAGGCCGCCGGCCGGCTGGTGAAGCACTACTCCGGCGGCATGCGCCGGCGGCTGGACATCGCCGCGAGCATCGTCGTCACCCCGCGGCTGATGTTCCTCGACGAGCCCACCACCGGGCTGGACCCGCGCTCCCGCAACCAGGTGTGGGAGATCGCCCGGGCGCTGGTCGCCGAGGGGACGACGATCCTGCTCTGCACCCAGTACCTGGAGGAGGCCGACCAGCTCGCCGACGGCATCGCCGTGATCGACCGCGGCCGGGTCATCGCCGAGGGCACCCCCGGGCACCTCAAGGCCTCGGTCGGCACCGGGTCGCTGCACGTCCGGCTGCTCGACCCCGCCCGCCGGGCCGAGGCCGCCGACCTGCTCGAGCGCACCGTGGGCTCGGTGGTCCTCGAGGCCGATCCGGCGGCGCTGTCGGCCACCGGTGCCGACGCCGAGCGGGCCGCGACCGGCGTCGCCGCGCTCGCGCAGGCGGGGCTGCCGCTGGCGCACTTCTCGCTCGAGCAGCCCAGCCTCGACGAGGTCTTCCTCGCCCTCACCGGGCACGCGGCCGAGGAGCCCGCGGCCGGCGAGGCGCCCGCGTCCGCCACCCTGCAGGAGACCCGGTCATGACCGCCACGACCCGTCCCGTCGACACCACCGACACCGCCGCGGTACGGCGGGCCATCTCCTCCACCGCCCGGCCGCCCCGGCCCGGCCCGCTGTCGACCGCGCTCGCCTTCGGCTGGCGGGGGATGCTCAAGGTCAAGCACGTGCCCGAGCAGCTGCTCGACGTCACGGTCACGCCGGTCATGTTCCTGCTGATGTTCACGTACCTGTTCGGCGGCGCGATCGCCGGCTCCACCAGCGCCTACCTGGACTACACGCTGCCGGGCCTGCTGGTCATGTCGGTGCTGTTCACCACCGTCTACTCCGGGATCTCGCTGAACACCGACCTGACCAAGGGCGTCGTCGACCGGTTCCGGTCGCTGCCGATCTGGCGGCCGGCGCCGCTGCTGGGCGCGCTGCTGGGCGACAGCGTCCGCTACGTGGTCGCCGGCACGGTGATCATCGTCGTGGGCGTGGCGCTGGGGTTCCGGCCCGACGGTGGGTTCGCCGGCGCCGTGGCCGCGCTCGCGCTGGTCGTCGTCTTCTCGTTCGGGCTGTCGTGGGTGTTCTCGGTGCTCGGTCTGCTCCTGCGCTCGCCGAACGCGGTGATGAACGCCGGTTTCATGGCGATCTTCCCGCTGACGTTCCTGTCCAACGTCTTCGTCGACCCCGCGACCCTGCCGGGCCCGCTGGAGGCGTTCGTCGGGGTCAACCCGATCTCGGTGCTGGCCACCGCGTCGCGGTCGCTGATGGCCGGCGAGCCCGACGGCACCGCCATCGGGGTCTCGCTGGCCGTGGCCGCGGCGCTGGCCCTGGTGTTCCTGCCGCTGACCACCCGGCTGTACCGCAGCCGCTGACCGGGCTCCGGTTGATCCTGGCGACCGCTGCGCGCAGCCTCGTGCCATGGCGCGCAGCGGGACGTCGGTCGGCACGGTGGTCCGGTGGGACGAGCAGGCCCACGGCGCGCTCATCGAGGTGCCCGACCTCGACGGCGGGGTGTGGGCGGAGGAGGCCGTCGTGGCCCGCGACACCGCCGGCGGCGCGCTGCGGGCCGGGCAGGTGGTGACCGTGGAGTGGACCGAGCCCGGCGCCGGCGGGCGCCCCTACCGGGCCGTGCGGGTGCAGCGGCGGGAGGACCTGCAGGCGACGCCGGGCGCCTGACCGCGCCCGGTGGCCGGTCAGCCGGCCGGCGGGGCCGCGGCAGACGCCTCTCGGCATCGGGGCCGGCTCAGGTCCCCGGTGGCCGGTAGCGGACCTCCTGGGCTCGGCGCATCGCGGCCATGGTGTCGTCGACGCTCATCAGCACCGTCGTCTCCGACGGGCTCAGCGCGCCGCCGGCCGCGATCGCCAGGGCGACGGCGGCCATGGAGACGTCGTCCGGCGCCTCCCAGAGCGTGTAGCCGTCGTACCGGCCGAAGGCGTACCAGAAGCCGTGCAGCGTTCCGCCGACCGACTCGATGTAGGCCCGAGCGGCGTCGCGGCGGTCCTCGGGGTGCGCGAGCAGCCGGGCCCACGTCTCCGGGGTGTAGCTGAACCTGGTCAGGTAGAGCGGCATCGTCCGGCCCTCCGCCTCGGCCCCCGTGCGGCGCCGAGGCTAGCCCTCGACGACCCGCGCCAGGGGCCGGCAGACCCCGGCTACGCCGAGGAGGGAGCGTCGTCGTCGAAGCGCAGCGGCTCGGTCCGGCGGGGCATGACCGCCACCGCCACCGCGATGACGACCGCGGTGACCGCGCAGCCGATGAACACCCCGTGCGAGGCCGCGTGCAGGCTGGCCCGGGCGAACTCCGCCACCGCGCCGCCCTGGGCGAGCGCGGCGGTGGTGCTGTCGACGTCGGTGGGCACCTCGCCGGCCAGTCCCGCCGGCGGCGAGGCGAACCGGGCGGCCAGCGTGGCGTTGGCGACCGCGCCGAACACCGCGGCGCCGACCGCCGACCCGATCGACCGGGCGAACATGTTGGTGGCGGTGACCGTGCCGCGCCGGTCCCAGCCGACCACCGACTGCACCGCCACGATCAGCGGTGACGAGCACAGGCCCAGCCCCACCCCGGTCAGGAAGACCGTGGCCGCCACCTGCCAGAGGTGCGTCCGCTGGCCCAGCAGCGCGGTGCCCACCGTGCCGGCGATGACCAGCACGACGCCGATCAGCGCCGTGTTCCGGAAGCCGATCCGCAGGTACAGCCGCCCCGCCTGGCTGGCCGCGATCGGCCAGCCGAGGGTGAGCGCGGCGAGCGCGAACCCGGCCTCCAGCGCGCTGGCGCCCAGGACGCTCTGCGCCCAGGTGGGCAGGTAGGAGCTCAGCCCGATCAGCAGCGCCCCCAGCGCGATCGCGGCCACGTTGCCGCTCACCAGCACGCGGCGGCGCAGCACCCACAGCGGCAGCACCGGTTCGGCCGCCCGCCGCTCGACGAGGGCGAAGACGACCAGCAGCGCGGCCGCCGCGCCGAGGACGGCGATCGACGGCGCCGACGACCAGGCCCAGGCGCTGCCGCCCTCGAGCAGCCCGAGGATGAGCAGCGCGCAGCCCGCCGAGAGCAGCACCGCGCCGGCGACGTCCAGCCGGTGCGGCCGGCGCTCGACCTTCTCGGAGAACCGGCGCATCAGCACGACCAGCGCCACCGCGCCCAGCGGCAGGTTGACCAGGAAGATCCAACGCCACGACAGGTAGTCGCTGAAGACGCCGCCCAGCGTCGGCCCCAGCACCGACGAGATGCCCCACACCGACGCCAGGTAGCCCTGCACCTTGGCCCGCTCCGCGACGCTGTAGATGTCACCGATCACCGTCATGCCGATCGGCTGGACCGCCCCGGCGCCGATGCCCTGCAGCGCGCGGCCGACGATCAGCGCCGGCATGGACCACGCCAGGCCGCAGAACAGCGACGCCGCGACGAACACCGTGATGCCGAACAGCAGCAGCGGCTTGCGCCCGTAGACGTCGGCGAGCTTGCCGTAGACCGGCACGGTGACCGCCTGAGCGAGCAGGTAGACGCTGAACAGCCACGGGAACTGGCTGAAGCCGCCGAGGTCGTCGACGACGGCCGGGACGGCGGTCGCGATGATCGTGCTGTCCAGGGCGATGAGGGCGGTGCTGAGCATCACCGCGCCGAGAACCGGCCCGCGCTCGGAGCGCAGCCCGACCGACGCGCGGGTCACGGTGGTCACGCCAACCAACTATCCCCGCGGCATGCCGGTACTTCCCGCGCAGGGCCGGAGGAGAGCAGGCTGGGACCCTCGCCGCGGACCGGGAGCGACGCGATGCGCCTGCGCTGTGCCTTCTCCACCGACGCCACCCCCGAGCAGGTGCTCGACGCCTACACCGAGTTCGGCCCGCGCCGGCTGGAGATCTGGCGCGACACGCTGCGGCCGGAGCACTACGAGCTCCGGGAGCGCGGCGACACCTGGGCGGTGGTGCGGGAGGGCAGCCTGCGCATGGGGGTGGTCCTCCGCTACGACTGGAGCACGCCCGGCACGGTGACGTGGACGCTCCTGCAGAGCACCTTCTGCGACCGCGGCGGCGGTCGGCTCGAGGTCCGGCCGGACGGGGACGGCGGCGCGCGGGTGCAGATCGTCATCGAGGAGCACGGCGGCCGGGGCCTCGCGGGCCGGGCCGTCCTCGGGCTCAAGGGCCTGCTCGGGCCGACGGTCCTGCGGCGGGCCTCGAAGCGCTCCCTCGACCGGTTCGCCGCGGAGGCGCGCCGGCCCTCCTGACAGACTCGCGGTCTGGTTCCCGACGTCCAGGAGGACACGTGCGCGCCGCCCAGATCGCCCGCCTCGACGGCCCCTCGGCCATCTCCGTCGTCGACCTGCCCGAGCCCGACGGCGAGGGCAAGGTCGTCATCGACGTGCACGTGGCCGGCGTGACGTTCCCCGAGGTGCTGCTCAGCCGCGGCGAGTACCAGATCAAGCCGCCGGTGCCGTTCGTGCCCGGCAGCGAGGTGGCCGGCGTCGTCCGCAGCGCCCCGGCCGGCAGCGGGCTGGCCGCCGGCCGGCGGGTCGCGGCCTTCCCCGGGTTCGGCGGCTTCGCCGAGGTGGCCGTCGCCGACCCGGGCTTCGTCTTCCCGCTGCCCGACACGGTCTCGTTCGAGCAGGGCGCGGCGCTGCCGATGAACTACCTGACCATGCACTTCGCGCTGCGCCGTCGCGGGCAGCTGCGCGAGGGGGAGACCGTCCTGGTGCACGGCGCCGCCGGCGGCCTGGGCACGGCCGGCGTCCAGCTGGCCAAGGCCTACGGCGCCCGGGTGTTCGCGGTGGTCTCCAGCGAGGACAAGGGGGAGGTGGCCCGCGCCGCCGGCGCCGACGAGGTGCTCCTCGCCGAGGGCTTCCGCGACCGGGTGCGGGAGCTGACCGGCGGGCGGGGCGTCGACGTCGTGGCCGACCCGGTGGGCGGCGACCGGTTCACCGACTCCCTGCGCAGCCTGGCGCGCGAGGGCCGCCTGCTGGTGCTCGGCTTCACCGGCGGCGAGATCCCCACCGTCAAGGTGAACCGGCTGCTGCTGAACAACGTCTCGGTGGTGGGCGTGGGCTGGGGTGCGTTCTGGATGGGCGAGCCCGGCTTCGTGGCCGAGCAGTGGACCGACCTGCTGCCGCTGCTCGAGGCCGGCCGGCTGCAGCCGGTGCTCGGCTCGGTGCACGCCCTGGACGACGCCGCGGCCGCGGTCGCCGAGCTGGACGAGCGGCGCGCCACCGGCAAGGTGCTGGTCCGGGTCCGGGCCTGAGACCGGGCATGACCGCCGTCGGCCGGACCGGGGGTGCACTCCTGGTCGTCGCCGTCCTGCTGGCCGGGCTGAACCAGCGCGGCGCCATCGCCGCGGTCTCGCCGGTCCTGCCGGAGGTCCGCGCCGACCTGGGGCTGTCCGCCCCGGTCGCCGGGCTGCTGACGACGCTGCCGGTCCTCTGCTTCGCCGTCCTGGCCCCGCCGGCGGCCTGGCTGGGCCGCCGGCTCGGCCTCGAGCGGGGGGTCCTGGCCGGGCTGGCCCTGCTGACCGCGGGCACCGCGCTGCGCGTGCTCGACGGCACGCCGGTGCTGGTCGCCGGCACGGTCGCGGTGGGTGCCGGGATGACGATCGGCAACGTGCTCATCCCCGCGGTGGTGAAGCGCGACCTGCCCGGGCGCGCCGGCACGGTGACCGGGCTCTACACCGCCGCCCTGGCCGCCGGTGCCGCGGCGATGGCGGCGCTCACCGCGCCGCTGGCCGGAGCGGCCGGCTGGCGGGCGGCGCTCGCCGGCTGGGCGCTGCTGGCCCTGGTCGCCGTCGCCGCGTGGACGGCGGTCGGTCGCTCCGGGCGCGCGGACCCGCCCCCGCCGGTCGCCCCGGGACGGCGCGGCGGGGCACCGCTGTGGCGTCAGCCGGTGGCGTGGGCGGTCAGCGGCGTGCTGGCCCTGCACTCGGTCCTCTACTACACGGTGACCGCCTGGCTCCCCACCATCGCGGTGGAGGAGCTCGGCATGGGGCTCGAGCGCGCCGCCCTGGCCACGTCGGTGTTCCACGTGCTGGGCATCGCCGGCACCCTCGTCGTGCCGCTGGTGGCCGGCCGGGCCCCCGGTCAGCGCGCGCTCGGCGTCGCGGTCGGAGCGGCCTGGGCGCTGCTGCCGGCGGGGCTCCTGCTGGCCCCGGGCGCCTGGCCGGTCTGGGTGACCGCCGGCGGCCTGGCGCAGGGGATGGGCATCTCGCTGGCCTTCACCCTCATCGTGCTGCGCGCGGCCGACGGGGCGGCCGCCGTCCGGCTGTCGGGCATGGCGCAGCTGATCGGCTACTCGGTCGCCGCGGCCGGGCCGCCGGTCGCCGGCCTGCTCAGCACGGCGACCGGCGGCTGGACGGTGCCGCTGGTGCTGCTGGTCGCGCTGGCCGCGCTGCTGGGCGCGGCCGGCCTCGTCGGGGGCCGGCCGGTCGGCCTCGGCGGCGCCGCACCCGCGCCCGCGGAGGTCAGCCGGCCTGCAGCGTGAGGGGCGGCGGACCGCCGCCGGCGTCCTCGAACCGCCGGTACCCGACCAGGCCGCTCAGGTGCTCGCCGTGCGGCGCCAGCAGCTGCCGCACCCGGAGGGCGGCCAGCGGGCCGAGCTCCTCGATCACGTCGGCGAACAGCTGCCGGGCCGCGGGCCGCGGCCAGTCCGCGGGCAGCAGCTCCCTCGGCAGGTCGGGGTCCTTCGCGCGGAACGCGCGCCACTCGTCGATCACCGTCGCCCGGTAGCGCAGCGCCTCGGCCGGGGAGACCAGCCCGGCGACGACGCGGTGCCGGACGGCTCCGTAGGCGTCCAGGAAGGTGCAGTAGTCCTCCGCCAGCTCCTCGAGCTTCCAGGCGGTGACCGGATGACCGCCGGCCGGTCCGCTGACGTCGCCGACGACGATCGTGGCGTTGCGGATGTCCAGGGCGTCGAGGACGTCGGCCACCGGTCGACCCTGGTCGCCGACGGCGACCCACACGCCGTCGTGCAGCGGCGCGAACCCGTGCCAGCGCAGCCGGGTGCGCAGCAGGTGCCGGGTCTCCCGGCGGGCCTCCGGGACGGAGAAGCTGACGACGGTCCACCGGCCGTCCCAGTCGTCGCGGGCCTCGCCGAAGCTGAAGATGCGGCCGTAGCCGTCGCGCAGCACCGTCGCGCCGCGGTCGCTGATCCGGTACGAGGTGAAGCGGCCCTGCCGGCTGGCCTCCAGCAGGCCGCGGCGGGCCAGCCGGCCGACCGTCGCCCGCGCGTTGTGCACCGAGAGCCCGACGTCGGCGAGCAGGTGCACGAGGAAGGCCGACGGCAGGGCACCGTGCTCGGGCTCCCAGAAGTCGCCGAGCAGCGTCAGCAGGAGCCGTTGCGGCTGCGCGCGGGACGCACGCGGGGTGTCGCCACCCTCCTCGACGGACATGCGCCGATCCTCTCCGTCAGGGTGCCGGCCGCGTCCGCCGCGGCCCTCGAACGGCACCGGCATCCGCAGAGGTCACAGGCCGATGTCGACACTCGACTGTCGCCTTTACGAGCGACACTCGCTTAGCCTACTGTAGCCGCGGTCACATCCGGCCGGACGCACGCGCCGAGACGGGGAACTCGGTGCAGACAGCGCGTTGACCAGCGCCTTCGTCCTACCTTGCGCGCCATCACAGGCAGCGCGCGATCGACACCCGACGGTACGAACGTCGTCCATGCAGTCGACAGAGGAGTGGTGGAGTGGACAGCGGTTCGACGACCGACGGCCCCGGCGCAGCCGGTGCCCCCGGCGCGACCGGCACGGCGACGGCCGAGCGGGACGCCCTCCTCGAGGTACGCGACCTGAAGGTCACCTACGCCGGCGCGGTGCAGGCACTGCGGGGCGTGTCGGTCTGGGTCCCGCGCGGCGGCATCGTGGCGGTGCTGGGCAACAACGGGGCCGGGAAGAGCACCCTCCTGCGTTCGATCTCCGGGACGATCGGCCGGGAGGGCGGGGCGATCGAGAGCGGCTCCATCACCTTCGACGGGCAGCGGATCGACGGGCGCAGCGCGACCGACGTCGTCCGCCGGGGCGTGCTGCACGTGCCCGAGGGACGCCGGGTCTTCGGCCAGCTCAGCGTCGAGGACAACCTGCGGGCCGGCGGGGTCGCCGCGCGTGACAACGCCGCGCGGGAACGGGCCCGCGCGCGGGTCTACGACCTGTTCCCGATCCTGGCGGAGCGGCGGCGCCAGCGCGCCGGGCTGCTCTCCGGCGGCGAGCAGCAGATGCTGGCCATCGGGCGCGCCCTGATGGGCAATCCGCGCGTGCTGCTGCTCGACGAGCCCTCGCTGGGCCTGGCCCCGATGATCGTCGAGCAGATCGGCGACGTCATCACCGAGATCAACCGGCAGGGCACGGCCGTGGTCCTGGTCGAGCAGAACGCTGCGATGGCGCTGCGGGTGGCCGACACGGCGTTCGTCCTCGAGGTGGGCCGCATCGCGGTGTCGGGCGCGGCCGCCGAGCTCGCCGCCACCGACGAGGTGCGCAACCGCTACCTGGGGATCGGCACGGAGGCCGTCGACCCGGAGGTCACCGCCGCGCCGCCGCCCGGGCCGGTCGTGCAGGAGGCGGCCCCGCGAGAGGTGCATCCCCTGGTGGTCGAGGGGCTGACCGTCCGGTTCGGCGGCATCAAGGCCCTCACCGACGTCAGCTTCACGGTCGCCCCCGGCTCGCTGCACGCCCTCATCGGCCCCAACGGAGCGGGCAAGTCCACCTGCCTGAACGTGCTCAGCGGCGTCTACGCCGCGACCAGCGGGTCGGTCCGGTACGGCGACCACGACGTCACCCGGCTGCCCCGGCACCGCATCGCCGCGCTCGGGGTGTCGCGCACCTTCCAGAACATGGCGCTGTCGCCGACGGCGACGGTCCTCGACAACCTGCTCGTCGCCCGCCACCGGCACATGCGCTCGGGGTTCGTGTCCGCCGCGCTCCGGCTGCCGCGCGCGCGGCGGGAGGAGGCCGAGCAGTCGCGGTTCGTGTCCGGCGTCGCCGGGCTGGTCGGGCTGGAGGGCGTGCTCGACCACAGCATCAGCGAGCTGCCCTACGGCGACCGCAAGCGGGTGGAACTGGCCCGCGCGCTGTGCGCGGAGCCGGGGCTGCTGCTGCTCGACGAGCCGGTCGCCGGCATGAACTTCAACGAGTCGGTCGCCATGGAGGCGGCCATCGGCGCGGCCCAGCGGGAGCTCGGCATCTCCATCGTGCTGGTCGAGCACGACATGCGCTTCGTCATGGGCCTGGCCGACCGGGTCACCGTCCTGGACTTCGGCCGGCGGATCGCCGACGGGACACCCGCCGAGGTGCAGGACGACCCCGAGGTGCTGCGCGCCTACCTCGGCACCACCCAGGAGGAGAACCGGTGAGCCAGCTGTTCGGCTACGTCGTCAACGGCCTGTCGCTGGGCGCGATCTACGCGCTGATCGCCCTCGGTTTCGTGGTCATCTTCAAGGCCACCCGGGTGCTGAACTTCGCGCACGGCTCGGTGCTGCTGCTGGGCGCCTTCGTCGTCGGGTCGACGCACGAGACGCTGGGCTTCTGGCTGGCCGCGCTCCTGGGGATCGCCGTCGCCGCGGTGGCCGCGATGCTCGTCGACCTCGTGATCCTGCGCCACGTCCGGGCAGCCGACCTCGGCACGCTGGCGATCCTGACGATCGGCGTCGACGTCCTGATGCTGACCGAGCTCACCCGGCGCATGGGTTCGGACATCCTCGACCCCGGCAACCCCTGGGGCACCGCCACCGTCTCCATCGGCGGCGCGACCATCCCGCAGACCCGCGTGGCCGCGGCGGTGATCGCCACCGTCGTCGTGCTCCTGCTGTGGGCGGTCTTCCGGTTCACCAGCTGGGGGGTGGCGATGCGGGCGGCCGCCGAGGACGGCGGCACCGCGGCCCTCATGGGCATCCGGCTCAACCGGGTGGCCGCCACGGCCTGGGGCGTGGCCGGTGCCCTGGCCGCGATCGCCGGCATCTTCCTCACCTCCTTCCCCTCCCCGGGGATCAGCCCGACCGTGGCCTTCACGGCGCTCGCCGCGATCCCGGCCTGGGTGCTGGGCGGATTCGACTCCTTCCCCGGAGCGGTGGTCGGCGGCCTGGTGATCGGCGTGGTCAGCGCGCTGGCGTCCGGCTACCAGGCCGAGCTGTCCTTCCTCGGCCGTGACCTGGGCAGCGTGGCGCCCTACGCGGTGATGTTCGTCGTCCTGCTCATCCGGCCCTCCGGGCTGTTCGGCACCAAGGAGGTCGCCCGTGTCTAGCGCGGCTACCGGTGTTCCCACGGGGAGCGCCCCCACCGGCGACCGGTCGCGTCCGGCGACGGCCGTCTGGCTGCGCCGGGCGCTCATCGCCGCCGCCGTCGTCGTCCTGCTCCTCGCGCCGCTGAGCCTGCGCGCGTTCTGGCTGCAGGCGGGGCTGTTCGTCATGGCCTCCGTCGTCGGCGCGATCGGGCTCACCCTGCTGGTGGGGCGGGCCGGGCAGCTGTCGCTCGGGCACGCGTTCTTCGTCGCCATCGGCGCCTACGGCTACTGCTTCCTGGCCGGCGAACCGGCGGCGCGCGAAGGGCAGCCCTCGGGCCTGGGCCTGCCGCCGCTGCTGGCCCTGGTCGGGGCGGTCGCGCTCGCCGGCCTGGCCGGCGCGCTGTTCAGCCCGATCTCCGGCCGGCTGCGCGGCATCTACCTCGGCCTGGCGTCGCTGGGCCTGGTGTTCCTGGGCCAGCACATCCTGCTCAACGCCACGCCGGTGACCGGCGGGTACAGCGGGCGCAACGCCGAGGCCTTCGGCCTGTTCGGCTTCACCTTCGCCAACAGCGACCCGGCCGACCTCGTCGTCCTCGGCGTGCAGTACGGCGGCCTGGAGCGGCTCTGGTACCTGTTCCTCCTGCTGGCGGCCATCGCCTGGTGGTGCGCCCGCAACCTGGTGCGCAGCCGCCCTGGACGGGCGATGGAGATCATCCGCGACAGCGAGGTCGCCGCCGGCGTGATGGGCGTCAGCGTGACCCGCTACAAGGGCGCTGCGTTCACCGTCTCCTCGATGTACGCCGGTCTGGCCGGCGTCATGACGGCGCTCGCCTTCGGACGCATCGTCCCGGAGAGCTTCGGCCTCGGGATGTCGGTCGACTTCCTCGTCATGATCACGATCGGCGGGATCGGCTCGGTCGGGGGAGCGGTGGCCGGTGCGGCGTTCGTGACCCTCCTGCCGCTGCTGCTCAACCACTACAGCGACCTCCTGCCGTTCCTGGCCCAGCCCGGGTCCGGCGGCCTCAGCGCCGCAGACCTGTCCGCCTTCGTCTACGGCCTGGCGATCGTGCTGGTCCTGCTCTTCGCCCACGACGGACTGGCCGGCCTCGGTCACCGCCTGGGCGTGTCCCGCCGCCGTCCGCCGGACAGCGGTGCTCTCCCCGAGGTCGCGATGCGCGCGACCACGACGACGAAGGAGTCCGCTCGATGAGGAGACCACTGGCGATCAGCACCGCGCTGGCGCTGGCCCTCGTGGCCACCGGCTGCGGCAAGGCCGAGGAGCAGTCGGGGGGCGGCGGAGGCGGCGGTGCGGCCGGGCCGGGGGTCACCGACGACACCATCACCCTCGGCGCGCTGGTCGACCTCACCGCCGTCTTCGCGGCCAACAGCCGGTCGATCCTCGAGGGCAGCAACCTGTACTGGGACCAGGTCAACGCCGACGGCGGCGTCTGCGGCCGGCAGGTCGAGCTGCGGGTCGAGGACCACCAGTACGACCCCCAGACGGCGGTCTCGCTCTACCGCGAGATGGCGCCCGAGGTGCTGGGCATCGCCCACCTGCTGGGGTCGTCGGTGATCACCGCCCTGCAGCCCTCCATCGAGGAGGACGGCATGGTGACCGGCATGGCGGCCTGGACCTCGGACGTCCTGCCCAACCCCTACTTCCAGATCACCGGGGCCACCTACGACATCGAGACGATCAACGCGATCGACTGGCTGACCCAGGAGCAGGGTCTGGCCGAGGGCGACTCGATCGGGATCGTGCACTTCGAGGGCGACTACGGCGAGAACTCCCTGGCCGGAGCCGAGTACGCCGCCGAGGAGCTGGGGCTGGAGGTCGTGGCCCAGCAGGTCACCCCGGCCGACACCGACCTGTCGTCGCAGGTGGGCGCGTTCCAGAGCGCCGGTGTCTCCGCGATCATCGTCGCCGGCGCCTCGCCGCAGACCGCGTCGGTGGCCAGCGTCGCGGCCTCGGTCGGCCTGGACGTGCCGATCGTGGGCAACTCGCCGTCGTTCACCCCGCAGCTGCTCGGCACCCCGGCCGGTCCGGCGCTGGAGGCGAACTTCTACACGTCGTCCTCGCTCGCGCCGCCGTCGCTCGGCGAGGGCCGGGTGACCGAGTTCCTCGAGGCCTACCAGGCCGAGTACCCCGACCAGCAGCCGATCCAGAACGGCTCGATGTTCGGGTACGCGACCGCGGGCATCCTGCACGAGGCGCTCGAGGGGGCCTGCGACGACCTGAGCCGCGAGGGCCTGCTGGCGTCGCTGCGGTCGATCGAGAACTACGACCCGGAGGGCACCGTCGCCGGCACGCTCGACTACACCGACGAGTCCGTGCCGCCGAGCCGCACCACCTACATCTCCAAGGCCGACTCGGCCGCGCCGGGCGGGCTGACCGTCGTCGGTGAGCCGGTCACCTCGGAGCTGGCGGAGAGCTACACCTTCGACTGACCCCGTCCGACGTCGCCGGCCCGGTCCCCGTGCGGGGGCCGGGCCGGCGTGCGTCCGGGGCCGGTGTGCTCCCCGAGGACGTCGCCGGGACCTACGGTGCGGCGGCATGACGCACCGATCCCTGCTGGCCGCGGCCGCCTCGGCGCAGCTGGCCGCCCAGCTGGCCGGCCACGTGGTCGCGCTCCGGCGTGGCCGGCACTTCGACGTCCCGTTCATGACCGGCAGCCCGGAGCACCTGGTCCGCGACTGGCTGTGGTTCGGCACC
Organism: Blastococcus sp. SYSU D00820; assembly: GCF_054050695.1. NCBI lineage: Bacteria > Bacillati > Actinomycetota > Actinomycetes > Geodermatophilales > Geodermatophilaceae > Blastococcus > Blastococcus sp. SYSU D00820. The sequence continues at coordinate 11,526 of NZ_JBJGZW010000013.1, read as the reverse complement.
GCCTACAGCGCGCCGCCCTACCTGGTCCTCCCGCAGGTCTGGGCGGTCGCCCGGCTGCTGCGCGGGCCCGACGACCGCGCCCGCTGGGTGCTGCGGTGGATCGGCACCGGCCTGTCGTTCGGCTATCCGAGCGAGCGGTGGACGCGGCTGCGGCTGCGCCGCCGGGGCGCCGATCCGGTGGAGACGCCGGTGGTGGCGGTCGGATGGGGCGGCGCGCTGGCGATGGCGGTGCTGGGCCGGCGCTGAGCGCGGGCCGCTACCGCGCCTCGACCAGCACGCCGGCGAGGAAGTCGGTCAGCTCGTCGTGCGCATCCAGCGGCAGCACCGCGGCCACGTACTGGTCGGGGCGGACGACGACCACGCAGCCGGCGTCCCGGTCGATGCCGCGCAGGTCGAAGACGTCGGCCGCCGGATCCGCGCAGAACGCCTTCTCGTAGTCGACCAGGCCCAGCCGGCCCTTCCGCGGCAGCAGCACCGCCGGCAGCGCGTCGACGGCCACGTCGCGGTGGCCCTGCTGGAACACCGCCCGGACGTCGACCACCGAGTCGGGGTCGGCGCCGGCCGGGGTGAACCGGGCGATCGGCGACTTCTCCGAGGCCAGGAACGCGCACAGCTGCCGGGCGCGGGAGTCCGGCGTCGCCGGGTCCGGCCGGTCGGCCAGGACGTACAGCCGCCAGGCGCCGTCGGCCCGGGCGGCGTGGCCCAGGTGCACCGGCTTGGCGTCGGCGAGCCGGACCACCGGTGCGGAGTGGAACCGCATGCCGACCGGCAGGCCCGCGGCCAGGTGCTGGTGGGTGGCCGCGGCGGTGATCATCGACGGCGCGTACCGGGTGGCGACGCCGGCGGTGAAGCGTCCCTGCTGCACGAAGTAGCGCTGGAACTCCTCGGGGTCCACCCCCTCGCCGGTCCCGCCGTCCTCCTTCGGCGCGGCGCTGAACATCCGGGCGAACTCGCGGTCGAAGTCGATGAGCTCCTGCGCGACCGCCTGGCGCTCCTCGGTGTAGGTGGCCAGCAGCTCCGGGCGCGCGGTGCCGCGCAGCACGGTGGCCAGCTTCCAGCCCAGGTTCCAGGCGTCGGCCATCGACACGTTCATGCCCTGGCCGGCCTTGGCGCTGTGGGTGTGGCAGGCGTCGCCGGCGATGAACACGCGGGGCAGCCGGGTGCCGGCCTCCTCGGCGGGGACGTCGTCGAACCGGTCGCACAGCCGCTGGCCGATCTCGTACACCGACCACCAGCCGACGTCCTTCACGTCGAGGGTGTAGGGCGCCATGATCCGGTTGGCCACCGCGGCGAGCTTCTCGGGCGTGACGTCGCGGTTCTCGAGCATCTCCCGGTCGTGGACGGCGTCGAGCTCGATGTACAGGCGGACCATGTAGCCGCCCTCGCGCGGGATGATCAGCACGTTGCCCTGGTTGGCCGAGTGGATCGCGCACTTGAGCCGGATGTCGGGGAAGTCGGTCACCGCCAGCACGTCCATGACGCCCCACGACTGGTTCATCGGGTCGCCGGCCAGCTGCCGGCCGATCGCGGTGCGCACGCTGCTGCGCGAGCCGTCGCAGCCCACCACGTACCTGGCGCGGACGGTGGACTCCTCGCCGGTCTCCTGCCCGTCGCACAGGTGCCGGAGGGTGACGGTGACCGGGTGGTCCGAGGAGCCGTCGGGATCGACCCGCACGCCGGTGACGTGCAGCCCGTGGTGCGTGTCCGGCCGGGCGGCCGAGCGCTGCACGTACTCGCGCAGGTAGGCCAGCATCCGGGCCTGGTTGACGATCACGTGCGGGAACTCCGAGAGGCCGTCCTCGACGTCCTGCACCCGCCCGGTGCGCGTGATGCGGCTGCGGTCGGCGGGGTCGGGCCGCCAGAAGGACACCTCGTTGACCCAGTAGGCCTCGGCGACGAGCTGGTCGGCCAGGCCGAAGGCCTCGAACATCTCCACGGTGCGGCAGGCGACGCCGTCGGCCTGCCCGACCGCCAGCGGCCCGTCGCGCCGGTCGACGACCGCCGTCCGGATCTCGGGAAAGGCGGCCAGCTGCGCCGCCAGCACCATCCCGGCCGGCCCGGCGCCCACGACGAGCACGTCCACCTCGTCGGGCAGCCCGGCCGGGCGCTGGGCCACCGACGGGTGCGGGTCCTGCACGAACGGATCGCCGGGCCGGTAGCCGTCGAGGTAGAACTGCATGCCTGCCATGCTGGCCGTCGTCCGCCCTCGGGAACGAGACATTCTGTGCAGCAGAACGGGGGAGGCCGTGGACAAGCCGCTCAAGACGCCGCCGACCTACGCCATCGCCAGCGTCGACCACGCCCTGCGGCTGGCCGCCGTGCTGCAGCTGGAGGGCGAGCTGACGGTGAGCGCGGCCGCCGCCCGGCTGGGCGTCGCGCGGTCGACCGCCCACCGGCTGCTGTCGATGCTGGTCTACCGCGACTTCGCCGTGCAGGACGAGAACCGCGTCTACCGCGCCGGCCCGGTGCTGGAGCTCGCCGCCCACTCGCGGTCCCGCGCCTCCCGGCTGCGGTCGGCGGCGCTGCCGCACCTGCAGCGGCTGGTCGCGCTGCTCGACGAGTCGGCCAACCTCGCCGTGCGGACCGGGGAGACGGTGCGGTTCATCGCCAGCGTCGAGTCCGGCCGCTCGCTGCGGGTGGGCTCGCGCGAGGGCATGGTCTTCCCGGCGCACCGCACCACCGGCGGGCTGCTGATGCTCGCCGAGCTGCCGGACGACGAGCTGGCCGACCTCCTCGCCGAGGAGCGGTACGCCGACCGGCCGCACGAGCGGCCGGACCCGGTGGCGTTGCGCGCGGACCTCGCCCGCGTCCGCCGCACCGGCTTCGCCGTCAACGACGGCCGCTCCGAGCGCGGGGTGGTCGCCGTCGGGGTGCCCGTGCGCGGGGAGGCCGGCGAGACGGTGGCGGCGCTGTCGGTGTCCATGCCCAGCGTGCGGTACGACGCCGCCGGCCTGCCCGGGCTGGTGGCCACGCTGCGCGCGGCGGCCGCGGCGGTCGAGGCCGACCTCGCCGGCTGACCGGGGACCGAGGGCCCTTCCGGCCGGTGCGGTCCGGGAGCAGCCTCGCCCCGTCCGTCGGGGACTGGGGGAGGAGCGGTCATGTCCGCTGTCCGGGAGCACGCCGTCGTCATCGGGGCCAGCATGGCCGGGTTGCTGGCCGCCCGGGTGCTGAGCGAGACCTCCGAGCGGGTCACGGTGATCGACCGGGACCTGCTGCCCGGGGAGGCCGGCGCCCGGCGGGGGGTGCCGCAGGGCCGGCACCCGCACGCGCTGCTGGTCCGCGGCAAGGAGGTGCTCGAGGAGCTCTTCCCCGGTCTGGCCACCGACCTGCTGGCCCGCGGCGCCCTCACCGGCGACATGCAGGCCGACGTGCGCTGGTACAACGACGGCCACCTGCTGCGGCAGCAGCCGATCGGCATCGGCGGGCTGGCCATGAGCCGGCCGCTGCTGGAGGACGCCGTCCGGGCGCGGGTGCGGGCGCTGCCCGGCGTGCAGATCTGCGAGGGCACCGACTCCGCCGGTCCGGTGCTGGACGGCGACCGGGTGACCGGCGTCCGCGTGCTCACCGCCACCGCCGGTGCGCCCACCGAGACCGTGCTCCCCGCCGACCTCGTCGTCGACGCCGGCGGCCGCGGCTCGCACACGCCGCAGTGGCTGGCCGCGCACGGCTACCAGGCGCCGGCCGAGACCCGTATCCGCGTGGACGTGCGGTACGCGACGTGGGTGCTGCCCCGGCACGCCGACGACCTCGGCGGGGACGTCGCCTGCGTCATCGCCGCCACCGTGGCCGCCCCGCGGTTCGGGGTGGCGCTGCCGATCGAGGGCGACCGGTGGCTGGTCACCGCCGGCGGCTACTCCGGCGAGGCGGCGCCGGCCGACCGCGACGAGTTCCGGGCGTTCCTGACCCGGCTCCCCGCGCCGGACCTCGCTCCGCTGCTGGACGGGCGCGAGCCGCTGGAGCCCCCGCGCCGCTACTCGTTCCCGCACAGCATGCGGCGGCACTACGAGCGGCTGGACCGGTTCCCGGCCGGCCTGGTCGTCATGGGCGACGCGCTGAGCAGCTTCAACCCCGTCTACGGGCAGGGGATGACGGTGGCCGCGGTCGAGGCCCTGCAGCTGCGCCGGCTGCTGTCGGCGGGCACGCCCGACCTCCCCCGGGCCTTCCACCGGGGCGCCGCCCGCGTGGTCGACGTCCCGTGGGACATGGCGGCCGGCGCGGACCTCCGGCTGCCCGGCGTGGTCGGCGACCGGCCGCTGCGCGCCCGGCTGGTCAACGGCTACCTGGCCCGGCTGCAGGCGGCCGCGGCGGTGGACGGCGAGCTGGGTGCGGCGTTCCTGCGGGTGGTCAACCTGCTCGACCCGCCGCCGGCCCTGCTCCGGCCGGCGGTGGTGCGCCGGGTCCTGCGGGCCGGCCGGCAGGCATCCGGCCGGGCGCCGGCCGCGCACGAGGCGGCTCGGGAGCGGGCCGGGATGGGCAGAACTGCGTAGAGACGGGCGGGCGGGGTGGTCTCCAGGATCGGGGGAGCCGGTCGCCACCGCCGCCAGGGGGAACGCCATGTCACTGCTCGTCATCCACCTCTGCTGGGACGACGCCGGGCCGAGGGAGCACGGCGGCCTCCAGCAGCTGCTGCCACCGGTCCGCCTCGCCGCGGAGGGCCCGTGCCTGCACCGGCGCACCTGGCTGTCCGGGCGCCGAATGCTCGGCATCGAGGTGTGGGCCGACGACGACGCCGCCCGCACGCACCTGGACGAGCTGGCGCCCAGCTCCGCCGCGGCCGGGCTGGCGGCGCCGACCGTCGTCGTGCTGGTGTTCCCGGACGCCTACCGCTCGGTGCTCCCGCTCCTGGTCGGGACGCCGGACCCGGTGGCGGTCGCGACCTCCTGAGCGGGCGGGGCCAGCACCCCGAGGCGCTGGCCCCGCAGCACCGCGGTCACGCGGTCGTGCACGCCGAGCTTCCGGTACACCGCGGCGGTGTGCTTCTCCACCGTCCGCGGGGAGCAGCCCAGCCGGTGGGCCACCGCCCCGGCGGTCAAGCCCTCGGCGAGCAGCACCAGGACGGCGGCCTCGCGGGCGGTCAGCCCGGTGCCCGAGGCCCGCTCCGGGGCGTCCGGCACCGCGGCGGTCCAGCGGGCCACGAGGCGCACGTGCCGCTCCACCGCCTGCAGCAGCGGCTGCACGCCGGCCAGCAGGCGCAGCTGGTCGTCGGTGAGGTCCCGGCCGCGCCGGCCGAAGGCCAGCCCGCACACCACGGTGGGACCGCCGGTGAGGCCGACCGAGCCGATCTGGTCCCACCCGCCGAGGTCGCGCAGGAACACCCGTGCCGGATGGCGGCGCCAGCCGGCGGCGCCGCAGACGCGCGCGGCGGTGGTGGGACCGAGCGCTCCGGTGGCCGCCGCGGCGAGCAGGGGGTGCTCCTGCCGCCGCATGCGGGTGGCCTCGGCCAGCGGCGCGATGAGCTCGGGTGACCAGCCGAACGGCACGAGCTCCGTCGTCCCCTCGCGCCAGGCCACCCGCTGGTAGACCCCGTACGGGGCGTCCACGGCCTCGCAGAGCAGCGGCAGCACCGCGCCCGCGGGGAACTCCGGCGCCACCATCGCGTCGAGGACGTGCACCGCCAGCGCGGTGACGTCGGGCACCGTCGTCCTCATCCCGGGCCTCCTGCGACCGCGGCGGCCCGGAGGCAGCCGCGTTCCCCCTCGCGGTCGACCGGTCTCCCGCTGTGCCGGGAGCCCCTCGGTCCCCACGGTGCCAGCGGCGCCGGGAGGGGTCCACGGACCTACGGCCCTGGGGTGGGCGTCCCGTTCCGGCCGCGGGTCTCGGCGGCGATCCGCTCGCCGAGCGCGGCCATGGCGTCGGCCAGCAGCTCGAGCTGCTCGGGCAGGGCGTAGGACGGCTCGGCCTGGGCGGTGATGAAGGCCCCGTCGAAGCCCACCATGCCGAAGAAGTCGAGCCGGTCGGCGACCGCGGCGGCGACCGCCGGGCCCTCGCCGGCGAACGCCGAGGCGATCATCCGGTTCATCTGCACCCGGCCGTCCCGGCGGACCTGCAGGATCATCTCGCCGACCTCGGCCTCGGTGGCCTCGGCGCTCATCAGCAGCAGCAGGTGCAGGCGCAGGAAGTCCGGCCGGGCGAGGAACACCTCGCCGGTGCGCTGCAGGTACCAGCCCAGCCGCTCGCGCGGGCTGCCGCCCTCCGGCGGATCGCTCTGCGCCGCCCGCATGGCCTCGAAGAAGTCGTAGGCGCCACGGGCCATGACCGCGGACAGCAGCCCGCCCTTGGAGTGGAAGTGGTGGTAGATCGCGGACTTCGGCAGGCCGGTCGCCTGGCTCAGCGTCGAGAGGGACGTGCCCGCGTAGCCGCGCTCGGCGAGGATCCGCGCCGCCACGCCGAGGATCTCCTCGCGGGACCGCTCGCCGCGCCGGTTGCGGCCGCGCGGTGCGCCTCGGCTGTCGTCCACGGCGCGAAGGATAGGCGCCACGCCATCCGGTTCTGCTTTGCAGAAACCGTGCTCAGCCGGCGACGGCCCGTGTGAGGGTGCTCACGATCGAACCGAACGATCGGTACAAAACTTCATCGAGGTGGCCTCATGAGCACGGACTACGACACCGACGTCGTGATCGTCGGCTACGGCCCGACCGGCGTCGTCGCCGCCCTGACCCTCGCCCGGCACGGCATCCGCGCGACGGCGCTGGAGCGCGACCGGGACATCTATCCGCGCGCCCGCGCGGTCACGGTCAACGACTGGACGATGCGGATCTTCCAGGGCCTGGGCATCGACCGGCGGATCGAGCGGGTGGTCGAGCCCCAGCGGGCACTGCGGTGGGTCCGCTACGACGGCACCGGGATCATGCGGATCGCGCACCCGCCGTCGGCCCTCGGCCGCACGCCGCGCTTCTACAACATCTACCAGCCGACGATGGAGGCCGAGCTCCGCGCGTGCGCCGAGGAGCGCGGCGACCTGATCGACGTCCGCTACGGCACCGAGGTCGTCGACCTGGTCCAGGACGCCGACGGCGTGACCGTCACCGGCCGCGACGTGGCGACGGGGCGGACCTCGACGGTGCGGGCCCGCTATGCCATCGGCGCGGACGGCGGGTCCTCGCAGACCCGCGCCCGGATCGGGGCGGTGCTGGAGGGCGACACCCTCGACGTGACGTGGGTGGTCGTCGACTGCCGCGCCAAGCGCTGGTGGCCCGACCGCAACCTGCTCACCTTCTGGTCGGACCGGGAGCGGCCGGTCGTCGACATCGCGCTCTCGGCCGGCAACCACCGCTGGGAGCTCCCGCTCAAGCCGGGGGAGACCCCCGCGGACTACCCGACCAGCGCCGAGGTGTGGCCGCTGCTCAAGGCGATCGGCGTCACCGAGGACGACGTCGAGATCCACCAGCACGCCTTCTACAAGCACCACACCCGGATGGCCGACACCTGGCGGTCCGGCCGGGTGTTCCTCGCCGGGGACGCCGCGCACCTGATGCCCCCGTGGGCCGGGGCCGGCATGCAGACGGGCATGCGGGACGCCCACGACCTGTGCTGGAAGCTCGCCGGCGTCCTCCGGGGCGAGCTCGGCGAGGAGTGGCTGGACACCTACGAGGCCGAGCGCCGGCCCGACGCCGAGCACTACACCGCCCTGTCGGTCCACCTCGGCCGGGTCATCAAGCAGGAGCTCACCGCGGCGGAGCAGGCTGCGCTGGACGCGCCGCTGCCCGAGGGCGTCGAGCCGCCGCTCATCGCCCCGCCGGTGCTCACGGCCGGCTGGCTCCGCGGCCCGGTCGGCGACGGCAGCATCGTCGGCCGGATGGTCCCGCAGCCGGTGGTCGGCGACACCGTCGGCCGGATGGCGCGGCTGGACGAGCTCACCGGGAACGGGTTCGTGCTGCTCGGTGCCGACGTCGACCCCGCGACGCTGCTCACCGCAGCCGAGCGGGCGCGGTGGGACGCCCTCGGCGCCCGGTACGTCGCCGTCCGTCCCCAGGACGCCTACACCCAGGGCCCCGACGAGCTGGTCGACCTCGACGAGGTCCTGCTCCCGTGGCTGCGCCGCCACGGCGCCCGGGCCGTGGCCGTCCGTCCCGACAAGTTCGTGGCCGCCGCCGACGTCAGCGGCCTGGCCGTCCCCGTTCTCTGATCCACCCCTGAAGGAGGAGCACATGTCCGGAGTGCAGGAGCTCGCCTACGTCGTCTACGAGGTGAGCAGCCTCGACGACTGGGAACGCTTCGCCGTCGGCCTGCTCGGCATGCAGGTCGCCGACAAGGACGCCGACTCGATCAGCTTCCGCACCGACGGCAAGGCCTACCGCTGGTCCTGCCGGCAGGGCCCCGCCGACGACCTGGTCGCCAGCGGCTACGCCGTCGAGTCCGACGCCGCGCTCGACGCGCTCGTCGAGCGGCTGCGGGCCGCCGGCGCGGGGGCCGTCGAGGGCGACCGCGCCCTGGCCGCCGCCCGCCAGGTGGACCGCGTCGTGCTGACCACCGACCCGATGGGCAACCGCATCGAGCTGGTGACCGGCTTCGCCGACGCGCCGACCCCGTTCACCTCCGACGTCCTGCTCGGCGGGTTCGTCACCGGCACCGGCGGCGCGGGGCACCAGGTGCTGCTGGCCCGGGGCGTCGCCCGCGAGACGTACCTGGCCTTCTACGAGGACCTGCTGGGCTTCCGGATCAGCGACGTCATCGTCGAGGAGCTCGCCCCCGGCATCGTGGCGGACCTGGTCTTCCTGCACTGCAACCCGCGGCACCACTCCGTGGCCTTCGGCGACATGCCGCATCCGAAGCGGACCCACCACTTCATGGTGGAGGTCACCGACATCCGCGACGTGGGCCTGGCCTACGACCGCTGCATGGACGCCGGGCAGCCGTTCGAGATGACGCTGGGGATGCACCCCAACGACCACATGTTCAGCTTCTACGTCCGCACTCCGTCCGGGTTCAGCGTGGAGTACGGCTGGGGCGGGCTGCTCATCGACGACGCCACCTGGGAGGTGCAGACCCTCGACCGGCTGCACAGCTGGGGCCACCGGCTCCCGGAGCTCGTCGCCGAGCTGCTCGGCCAGGCGCCGTCGACCGACGGGATGCCGGCGTGAGCGCCCTGACCGCTGAGAGCACGGCCCGCACCGTCCGGACCACCGACTGGAAGCTGCGCTACCACGAGGCCGGCACGGGCCACCCGGTGATCCTCCTGCACGGCAGCGGCCCGGGGGCGACCGGCTGGAGCAACTTCTCCGGCAACATCGGCGCGCTCGCCGAGCACCTGCACGTCCACGCCGTGGACATGCCCGGCTGGGGCGGTTCCGACGCCGCGACCGTCGACCGGCTGGACCACGTCGACGCGGTCCTGCAGTTCATGGACGCGCTCGGCATCGCGAAGGCCGCGTTCGTCGGCAACTCGATGGGCGGGCACACCGCGCTGCGGCTGGCCACCCTGCATCCCGAGCGGATCACCCACCTGGTCACGATGGGGCCGCCGATCGGCAGGGTCCCCACGCTCTTCGGTGCCGGCGACGGCCCCTCGGAGGGCCTGAAGGTGCTCATCGAGGCCTATCGCGACCCGAGTCCGGAGAACATGCGCCGGCTGGTCGAGGTGATGACCTACGACAAGGCCCGGTTCGCGACCCCGGAGCTGGTCCGGGCCCGTTCCGACGCGGCGCTGGCCCGCCCCGACCACCTGCGCAACTACGTCGAGGGGCTGGGCCGGGGCGCGCCGATCCCGGTGTGGGTGGACCGCGCCCGGCTGGCCGACATCCCGGTGCCGACGCTCCTGATCCACGGCAGGGACGACCGGGTGGTCTCCTACGAGACCACCCTCCAGCTGCTGGCCCACATCCCCGACAGCCGCGCCGTGCTGCTCAACCGCTGCGGCCACTGGGCGATGATCGAGCACGCCGAGGAGTTCAACCGGCTGGTCCTCGACTTCGTGCTCCGCACCTGAGCGGGAGCGCCACCGGGACGGCCGGCCCGGTGGCGCCCCCGGAGGTCCGCATGCCCGGCAGCCCCACCCCGCCCGTGGGCGGCGTCGTCGACCTGTCCCACCCGATCGGCACCGGCATGCCGGTGTACCCCGGCGATCCGGAGGTGGCGGTCTGGCCGGCGGCGACGCTGGGGGAGCACGGCTACAACGTGCGGCACGTGCGGATGGGCTCGCAGTCGGGGACGCACGTGGACGCGCCGTACCACCTCCTCGAGGACGGCGCCCGCATCGACCAGCTGCCGCCCGGGCTCTTCCTCGGGCCCGCGGTCGTCGCCGACGTCCGGGGGAAGCCGCCGCGCGCGGCGATCACCTGGGCCGACCTGGCGCCCGTCGCCGGCCGGCTGGCGACGGGCGTGGTCCTGCTGCTGCACACCGGCTGGGCCGCGCACTGGGGCACCGACGCCTACCTCGACCACCCGTTCCTCGACCGCGACGCCGCCGAGCGGGTGGTCGCCGCCGGGGTGCGCACGGTCGGCCTCGACGCGCCGAGCCTGGACGAGACCGTGCCCGACGGTGGGGGCGGGTACGCCGCACACCTCGCCGTCCTCGGCGCGGGCGGGGTCATCGTGGAGAACCTGCGCGGGCTGGAGCAGATCACGGCCGCCGACCCGGTCGTCAGCGTGCTGCCGCTGCGCCTCGCGGGCGCCGACGGGGCCCCGGTGCGGGCGGTCGCCTTCGAGGTCGGGCCCCGGGGCGGCGACCACCCGGGCCACGACACCTAGGCCAGCCGGAAGACCGGCCAGCCGATCTCGGTGCGCCAGGCCGCCTCGTCGTCGGTGTCGCGGGGGCCCACCAGGTAGGTCTCCCGCACCGGCCCGGCCACGGCGAGCAGGTGCTCGACCACCCAGGCGCCGAGCTCCCCGTAGGTGACGTCGATGTCCTCGTGCCCGCCGGCGTGGGTGGCGACGGCCAGCTCGACCGCCGGCAGGGTGACCGGGTGCACCCGGCCGCTGGCCGGGGGATCGGCGACCGGCCGGTACACCAGCACCGGCCCCCGGCCGGTCTCGAACAGCGCATTGTCGTACGAGCCCCCCGGCGGGCCGGCCGGCTCGCGCACCACGGCGTCCAGCTCGGCCATGGCACCGGCGTACCAGTCGAGCACCTCCTCCAGCGACACCTCGCCGGCGACCGCGGCCACGACGGTCGCGGGCACCTGGCGGAGCTCGACCGCCGGCCCGGCCGGCTCGGGCCGCAGCAGCCGGCGCAGCGAGGTGACCGCGGCGCGGGTCCGGTCGAGCTGGGCCTCCAGGCGGGCCAGGTGCTCGGCGACGAGCGCGGCCCGGGCCTCGGGATCGGGGGAGCCCAGGATCCGCTGGACGTCGGCCAGCGGGACGTCGAGCTCACGGAGCCGGTGGATGACCTGGGCGGTCGGGATCTGCTCGCCGGTGTAGTAGCGGTAGCCGCTGGCCGGGTCCACCGCCGCGGGCGCCAGCAGACCGGCGTCGTGGTACCGGCGCAGCGTGCGCACGCTGAGATGGGTCAGCCGCGAGAACTCGCCGATCGACAGCACCCGGGCACTGTGTACCCTCCCCCCGGGGGAGGGTCCAGCGCTGGACCCTCCC